>JBFHSP010000112.1:0-9703 GCA_041591085.1 Kangiellaceae bacterium
ACTCAGTATAAACAGAATAAGCTGTAGCGTGCTTGATTGCTTAATATTAAATTGCAGAGTCAGTAACACTGCACTTTTTTCCCGAATTCGGGACAATTGCGCATAATATATATTATGTTAAATTATGTATATTGAATTATTGGAGCTGCCCTGTAAGTCTTAAGTTATTAATCAATTCTGTATTCAACGGCACCCCTTTCCGGTTTACATGGTTTAGGATTGTTATTTGTTCATAATGATTTACCAAAATTCACTTTTCGTGAACCTCATCAACCTCTTCTACGTCATAACACTAATAGAACGGAATTTGAGAACAATATGCTCCAGGCACAACTCGACCTTTTGGTGATTGAAGCGCAATCCGGTAATACTGCTGCCTTTGAATGTCTGGTCGAATATTTTCATCCAACACTGATTCGGTTTGCTAGAAGCTTAACGGCTAATCCTACGCTTGCTGATGATGCTGTACAGGAAGCTTGGCTATCTATGATCCGCAAGGTTAAATACCTCAAAGATCCTCGAGCCTTTAAAAGTTGGTTATTCAAATTGGTCCGCTGGCGGCTGATTGATTTAACCAGAGTGAACAATCAAACAACAGATGCTTTTGATGAGAATTCATTAAATACGGCTGATTCAAATGACCCTGTTTCACACGCTATTGATGAGTCTGATATTGAATCTAGGCAATTGCTGTTAGCCATAAGCCGGCTAAATAGCGATGAGCAATTAGTGATTAGGATGTTCTACTTGATTGAATTGTCAGTCAGTGAAATTGCTGCTGTGTTAGAAATACCCGTTGGTACAGTGAAATCTCGCTTAAATCGAGCAAGAAATCAGTTAAAAAGTAGCCTTGAATGTTAGTTTTTATAGATTTTTGTTAACCCAGATATAACATGAGGAATTTGTTATGAACTTAGATGATAAAATTAAACAAGCTTTAAAATTCGATGAAAAACAAGTGAATGAATTATTAAATTCGGATGACGGATTATTTTCTCGTTTTTCAGCCATTTTTTCTGGCTCCATGAGAAATTGGAACATTTACGGGTTTGTTCTTTCTTTTGTAATAGCCGGTTTGATGTTTTGGTTTGGCTACCAGTTCTTTATCAGCACAACGGTAGAAAACATGTTGTTTTGGGGCTTTTTAGCGCTTGCTGCCGTTGTAATGACCATGGGAATTAAAATTTGGTTTTGGATGGAATTGAGTCGTATTTCAACCATACGAGAAATCAAACGCGTGGAACTCGCTGTAGCTCAGTTTATTTTACAATCTGAAAAAAGAAATGAGATCCACTAAAATGAACGGAAGTTTAGCTATCTAATAAGGCGTTAAATGCTATGAATACTAAGCAGGTACATCAATTGCTTTTAGCCAACCGTAACGAGCGCGGAGTGGATAACTGGAATAAAATCGATGACACAGGTGGGTTAAAGAGCTATGGAATTGGCCTTACCCTACTCCGTAAGCTTGCTAAACAAATAGGACGAAACCACCAACTAGCAAAAGAGTTATGGGCATCGGAATATTACGACGCTAAGGTAATTTCATTACTGATCGATGAGCCAAACCTCATTACAACAGAACAGGCCGAGCGCCAAGTCGAAGAGCTTAATGCCGGAATGCTCAGGCATGTTTTCAGTTCTTGCGATGCTACCCTCTCAAAAACATCATTTGTAGTTGAACTTAGTCAAAAATGGATAATTAGCAAAGATAAAACTAGGCGCAGTTGTGGTTACGGACTGCTATATGAGCTAAGTAAAAATAACCGAAATAAATCCCTGACTGATCAATTGTTTTTAGATGTAATTACTCGAATTGACGCAACTATTGACTCCGAAGCTAATCAAGTTCGATTAGCCATGGCCGGGGCATTAATGGGGATCGGCAAGCGAAATACGTTGCTAAATAAAGCAGCTATTAAAGTGGCAGAACGCGTTGGAAAGGTGAGCTATGCTGATGGAAAAAATAAATGTGAACCAATTGATGTTATGAAGCATTTAACCAGTGATTATTTGACAAAAAAGCTGAGCCAATAAATTTTCTCACTACTCAATAAATTCTCTACATTGTTTAAAATCAATCGATAATTAAAGGTGTTATATTCATCATGTATAATACACGTGTGGTAGTTATGTTAAGGTACTCACCTCAATAATCATTAACGCCTATAAATGTCATTCCTCATCGGCGCTAATTTTTGCAATACTCGGTTTTGAATTGGATAACTAAAATGATTTGTTTCCATAGCTTGAATCAGTAATTCAACCAAACGATTAAAGTCTTTTTCTGAAATATTCATTCCTGTATGAATGACTGCTATTGAATCACCTTCGTATGTACATGGTCCGTCAAATGTTTCGCAAAAATGTGTGATAAGTCCTTTTCTAAAATTAGACACATTAACTTTTGCGAAGTAATGAAATATTTGTTCATCGTTGCCAATGTTTTGGATTAAATCATCGACTAAACGCTCTATTCCTTTCATTTCACCGACTTCGGTGTATACAGACACAGACGGTGTTGAGACACAGCCATTTAAAGCTACAAAAAAACCTAATAAAATGACCTTAATCATAAGTATCCCGTTATCGATAGATAAGCACCCGTTTGGTTTTTTATCCCTGCAATACTGCCTAAGTCGACGTAAGCTGCGGTTATGCTAACATGTTTATTAGGAACCCAGGCAATGAACACATCTTTCCAATCTTCTTCACCTAATCCTAAATTATCGGGCTTTTGTCGATATTCGATTCCAATAGCGAGTGATTTATTGAGTAAGATCGCAGAAGACCATTCAAATTGATACCTGTATTCGTTTGATTGACTTCCAAAACCCAATAAACCTGTTTGATTAGCTTCTGTTTGACGAAGAGTAGCATTCCACAGAAAGTTGTAGCCTGCCATTGCCGCAAGATGGAGTTTACTTGCAGATAAATAATAATCAGTACCGGAGTTTTTTTTTGCCCCTAAAGCAAAAGCAATTGCATCGGTTGTTAATTTTTTGTGTTGTAATCCTAACGATATTTGCGGCCAATCACTGTAAACGAGATCACCATAGAGTTTTGCTTTCACTCCAAAAATTTTTTGATGTAAAGTGCTTGCTAAAGGTTGTACCAGAAAGTCTTGTTCGGCGTAAGAAAGTTCCACTTGATCGTAAATGTTAACTTGAAGTCCGCAGCTATCCATTTTGAAATCTTTTACGTTAACTTTTGCACAAAATGCATTCGCCGACAATTCATCATCGGTAGCGTATCCAGCAAGTTGTGCCCAGGGTACAATCCCTCCCCCGCCGCTTCCTTCTAAGGTTGATACCCCAGGCGTTGCTAGTAGCTTTCCGCCGCTATAAACAGGATTACATACAGATAAGAATAATAATATTAGTCCCACGTACCTAATAATCATTGTCTTTAATCCAATTGACTAATTCATCAGCTGATGTTGGTCTGCTTATATAATAACCTTGAATATAATCGCATTTATATGATCGTAAAATGTCTAAACTTTGCTCGTTCTCAACACCTTCGGCAACTACTGATAATCCTAATTGATGCCCTAGGTTTATTGTTGAACCAACGATAAACTGATCTTTCTTATCTTCATCCAGTTTCATAATAAAACTTTTATCTATTTTAATTTCTTTGATTGGTAGTTGTTTAAGTTTTGATAATGACGACTGGCCAATGCCGTAGTCATCGATAGACGTCGCAATACCCATTTCATTCAATTGAATTAAACGGCTAATTATTAAATCTTCGTTCTCCATAATATCGCGCTCGGTAATTTCTAAAGTAATTTGCTCAGTAGACACTTTATATTCGTCCAGCTTTTGCAATAGAAAATCAAGAAATGACGGATGAGATAAGTCTTGTGATGAGACATTAATTGCAATTTTAAGGTTTATATTATGCTCTTTCCAATTTACAAGTTGCTTTAGAATCGCACAAATAACCCAGTGGGTAAGTTCTATAATTAAACCTGAACGCTCTGCTAAATCAATAAAATAATCAGGAGGAATAAACTGACCGTTTTTCTTTTTCCAACGAATTAACGCTTCTACTTTGTCAATTCGCTGAGTAATCAAATTAAGCTTGGGCTGGTAATTAATGTAAAGCTGTCCATCGTCTTGATGTAACGCATCTTTCAATTCATCAACAATCAATAAGCGTTCGAGATGGGCTTCATCCTCGCCATTTTTGTAATAACGCACCGCTTCATTTTCACGTCGAGCCGTATCGATGGCAATATTTACTCGTCTTAATAAATCATGCGCGTTATTACCATTTTCAGGTGCAAGGCAAACGCCAATTCTGAACTTTAGGTTGATTTGCATTTCTTCAACACCTAAACTTTGGCTTAGTCTTTCCATTACATCGACAATACACTCTTTCATAGATTCTGAATTTTTATTATTGACGGAAGCTATTTTTAACCCGATCAAGAATTCATCCGCACCCAATCGACCATAAACCGAATGAGTTGGTTCAGCGATAGAACCATTGATAAAATTTTCTATTCTTACCGCAATACCTTTAATACACAAATCGCCAATGGCAGCGCCTAATACATCATTAATGCTTCTAAAATTTCTTATATTGATCGCAATTAATAGCACCTTCTCATTGGTATTAAGTAATTTCGAAAGTGCATTTGTAAGTGTTTGTCTGTTGTAAAGCCCTGTTAATAAATCATGCCTACTTTGATATAGAATTTCTTGTTCGCGCGACTTTATTTGTTTGCCCATACTGACAAACGATTCATGTAGCTCTTTTACTTCAATCGTTTCATCGTTGATTTTTGAATAAATAGTGTATTCACCATTGGCAAATCGTTTGGTAAGCTTTACTAACGAAAATAATGGATCGGTCAATTTTTTTGCTAAAAAGCGACTTAAAACGAATCCCGAACTTAGAATTAAAAGCCCTATAAGTAAAATTGAAATAATGAAACGATCAAATTCAGCATAGGTTTCGATTAAACTAGCTGAAACAACTGCCGTCACATTAAAATTTTCATCCATATTAATTCTATTATTCCGATAAAGATCTCTTTCAAAAAGCAACCAAGTAGATACCTTTTGCTCTATAATCGATAGCGCACTTTCACGGTTGATAGGATCAAGGGAGCTGATCAACACTTCATTAGTATTTGACAAAAATGTAATTTCTAAAGCCGTTAGTCGTTTCAATTCGGAAATGAACTTTTCGTTAATCGCGAATCCTATAATTGCATACCCTATAACACGAGGCGCTTCTACTGGTAATACAATGACCTCATACAAGTTTTGATTCATCACTAAGAATTGAGCAGTAAGTCCAGTAAAAGCGAGTCGGCTGACAGCTTTTTTTAACTCATCTAAATCGAGAGGTTTCGAGTGGCTGATAGAAACAAGATCGCCTTCTCTATCGAATAAGATCATGAGTTCTGCATTAATTCTATTACTATGATTTTCTAACACACTTGTAATGGTAGCGGAGTCATTTGTGGCTACCGCTTGTTTAAAACCAAAATCAGCTGTCAATACTTTTGCAGCAGTGTTCAAAAGCTTTTCTTTGGCAGAAAAATATTCTAGAAGAACGTTTTCTCCGCTGTTAATACGTTTGTCAATTTGTTGCTGAGTGAGTGTGGTTGAGTTCCAAGAAAATACCAAAAGAAAGCTGATACTCGTGATGAGTACAAAACCACTACATAAGAAGGCAACTTTTGACCGAAAGGATACTTGGCTCATTGTTTAAACATGTTTTCAAAAGTATTTCGAGCTTGAGGTATTATAACGTTGATCGTAAAGGCTTGTTGGTTCTCTAAAACTTGATCAGTAATATCCACTCTTATTTCAGCACCTTGCTCGTGGTATGCATGCCAAATAGTTGCCTTGTTAACTTTAGCTGGAACCGAAATTCTGACTTTACCGTTAACATCTGAAATGCCAGCATAATGACTTTGTGAAACGTAAATGTAGCCTTCCATAGAGTCATGAATATTACATCCTAGCACCACCACTCCGCTATCTGGAAAAGTGATGGGGGCTTCAGGCTTTCCCGAATACAATTTTATTTCGAAAGGCTTAGCTTTGGAAAACGAATAAACATGATGCCGAATATTATCGCTGTTTGGAAAACTAACAGCGCTACCTTGGGGTATTAACAAAAACTGGGGCTGAAATGATTTGTTGACTTGATCCATGATATGAGTCGACGCTTTTTCAGCGTTAGAGCCTTTGGAAACAAAAAGTTCTATCACCGCATTTTGCAGGGGTTCGCCCTCCTGATTTGTTAGGCTGAACTCAAATTCTTGGCTTAAGCAAGCGGTCGAAAACAAAATAATTATAATTATCAGGTAGTTGCAACGCAAAATATGACGTCATCTTGTTATGGGTTGGTTTCTCAAGTATGGACATTAAAGCCTATTAAATCAAAATTACCATACGATAAATTATTTAAGCAGAACCGATAAGAGGTGTTAAACGGTTAACGGCTCGTCAACAAAAAGCCCAGCAATTGCTGGGCTCTCTTTGCCTAACTATATATAGCTGTCTATTCTGAGTCTGACTCACTTTGATCAGATACGTCTTTATCAAACACTTTGCTCTTTTGGGTAGGCGCTAATTCTGTGGGAACCACTTCGTAAGCTTGTAGTTTACCGTCTTCCGACAACCGCGCCTTAAACTCTACTTTTTGCTGTTTAATTAAATATTTAAAGCCTTCAAGCTGGATTTCTGAGTAATGGAAAAAGGCTGGTATTTCAAAGCTATCACAACGAATAAAACCATAGCCCTTTTCTCTATAATAATTCTGCACAAATCCGTCATACACATGCCCTTCAATCACTTCTGGAACATAATCTGGATCAACTTTAGGCGCTGGTGGACGTTTAAAATCTTTATTTCGATTATTTTGTGGGCGATTATTGCTTTTAGGATTGTTATATCGGCCACTTGGCTTTTTGCCTGGGCGAGCACTTTTACGATGATTGGTTTTATTTTGATATTCCGGAGCGACATTGCCAGGATTTTCAAAATTTACTTCATTACCAAAATCAATATCGTTGTGGGCCGAGTTACCGTTCCCATTGTGCTTGCGTTTTTTATTGGCAAGCATAAATTCATGACTTGTTAGCATAGATGCGTGGTTCCAACCAAAAATATAAGAGAGTCTAAATAATTAGGTGGTGCAAAAAAGTAAGTTTGCTAGTTAAGTTTAAGACGATTTTACGAAGATATCAATTTTCTAGGTATATTTTCGAAAAATTTATCTAAGTTATTGATATATAAGCGCCCTTTTTCAATCAAAAATTGTCAAATTCGCATATTATTTCAATTTAATTGGTATTTTTAGAAAAAAAGGCGCTGATGTTTCAAACGGTTTTCCTGCATTAATATTAAATTGTACCGCTGGATACAATAGTTTCGGTACTGCTAAAGTGCTGTCTCGTTTATTTCTAGCCTCTATATACTCGTGTTTTGATTTGTTTTTATTGATTTGAATGTTAGATAAAAGCATCTCAGCAACACTGATACTTGATAATGGTTCATTATTTTCTTTTGGATAGTCGTGGCACAAATGAATGATGTGGTCTTGATAACTGTAAATTTTTTGGATCGATTCATATAATGCCTCTGCATCACCACCTGGGAAATCGCAGCGAGCGCTTCCTAAATTTGGTGCAAAAACTGTATCGCCAACAAATAAATGATTATCTATTTTGTAAGCCACACTATCATTGGTATGGCCTGGAGTATTGATAACTTGAATAGAGCGCTCGCCTAGCTTTAATTCTTGTTCTTTTAGTAATTGATCAAATTGAGAACCATCAGTTGCAAAAGAATCATCAAAACCAAAAACGGATTTAAAGTGTTGTTGAACTTTAACTATCCCTTCCCCTATACCAATAAGTCCACCTACTTGCTCTTTTAACCACTGAGCTGACGAAAGGTGATCGGCATGAGCATGGGTTTCAAGTATCCATTGATTTTTATAATTATTGTCTTTGATATATTGAACAACTGTTTGAGCAAATGCAGTGGATATTGTTCCGCTGCTTAAATCAAAATCATAACAAGGATCAATAATGGCAGAATGATTTGTGGTTAAACAGGCAACAACATAGGTAAAGGTGCCTGAATCTTTATGAAAAAATGGTTGAATTGAAAGACTCATATAAAAAACATTAGCAATTTCTAATTTAGATTGTTATAAATAATAATAGATGATTGAAACATCTGCAATTTTCTTTGAAAACACTTGTAAGGTTTTAAATAAATGGTTTTGGGAACAGATGACATTGTCGATTTTCAACAACACGCGAAATCAGCGAGCCAGTTACTTAAAATAATGAGTAATGAAAACCGCTTGATGATTTTGTGTTTTTTGGGTGTGAATGAACTTTCTGTTTCTGAAATTAATGCACAAATTCCATTAAGTCAGTCTGCCTTATCGCAACATTTAGCGGTACTTAGAAACGAAGGTTTGGTGTCGACTCGGAGAGACTCCCAAACTATTTATTATTCAGTGGCTAAGGGCCCTTCTTTAAAAATCATAGAAACCCTTAAAACCATCTATTGTCCTAGTTAACCTATACTCGAAATAATTATTGCCCTAAGGCTATTTCTTTTTCTGTTTTTATGTTGAGCACTTTACGCATAAAAAGTGTTGCAGGACAAAAACCAGTAAACGATTGCTGAAATAAATTGGCACCAACAAATACGGTAAACAACACAAAATTTGGATGTACCCAAACGGTTAATGCAACTGACAATAACACCATAAAACCTGCAAACGCGGTTAAAGCCTTTTCAACACTCATATAAACAACCTCTAATCAAAAATTATAACGAATACGAACCCATAGAGAATCGTTCTCTTGTAATTGTCCTAAAAACGTATTGACGTACTTTCCATCGTACAAATAAATGCCAGCACTGATGCGCCAATCATCGTCAAGTCTGTAATCTGATTTTATTCGTAGGTGCCAATCATCTTCTGTTGGTGAATAAAGTAAAAATAATGAATTGGTCAGTCGTTGTTGTAACGCAAGCTGAGTGAGTCGCAGAGAAACTTGATGGTAGGTTGCTTTTGGCGCTAACTCATTACCCAAAACATTACTTGATGAAGTGAATGATTGCTTTTTTTCACTGAACCATTGCAGCATAGAGGTCGCGTTGGTAAACAGCTCCCACTCATAATTGATGAGAACTTTAATCTGATCGTTAGGTAATGAAAGGGTCGAGTTGGTAAAGGTTTCATTAGTTTTATATTCACCTAATTCAAAACCGAATAAGCCGGCACCTAAAGATGTTCTAATGCTTGCGCCAAATACATAAAGCTCCGGATGAAAAACACCGCGATCAGCATCTAGCCCTTCTGGCGTTTTATAAAACCCGTTATATCCATATAATGCCCACTCAGTTCCATCAATCTTTTTAAATAAACGAATAGCTGACTCAGATTTATTGGGCGTTTCTGCACTAAATACTGGGCTTGGCTGAGTAATTCCAAAGCCAGGAATATAAAAACTGAGGCGTTCGCCGTTTAAATAATTATCGGCAGTAAACTCAGGATTGTATACTAAATCCATATTGACGACAGAACTAAAAAAGCTGAGTTTTATACTGTCAGATGGCGCTTTTAAATATTCATCGTCACGGCCGTTAAAAAACGATTGCCAATCTTTTGGGAATAGATCATTAATAAAAGCTAAATCACCCAC
>JBFHSP010000113.1:0-9648 GCA_041591085.1 Kangiellaceae bacterium
CTCACTGTGTTCGGAGCTTAAGGCTAAGCGTAAGCGAGCGGTGTTTTTAGGAACGGTAGGTGGCCTTATTGCTCCAACCCAAAACCCGTGCTCTCGCAATTTTTTTGCAATGCTTACACATAGCTTTGATTCGCCCAATATGACCGGTTGGATCGCTGTTTCGCTCAGTAAAATAGGTAATTCCAACTCTTTGGCTAATTGTTGGCAATATTGAATGTTGTTTTTTAATCTTGTTCGTCGTGCATCATCGGACTTAATAATTTCAATACTGGATCTAGTCGCCTCAGCAATGGCTGGTGGAATTGCTGTGGTATAAATATGAGTGCGAGCAAACTGCTCAAATACTTCACCTAATACTTTATTGGTTGCGATAAAAGCACCGCTGGTTCCTATGGCTTTGCCAAAGGTGCCCATTAATAATGGGACTTGATTAAAATTCAATTGAAAATGTGAAAGTGTACCTTGGCCTTTTTTACCCAAAACACCCAGCCCATGCGCATCATCAATAGCAATAAAAGAGTTCGCTTCGAGTTGATGTAAATAATTTGGCAGTGGAGCAATATCACCATCCATACTAAAAACGCCATCACATACCACCATTTTAAAACGCGCTTGGGTTTTTAATTGTTGTGCCAGACTTTGTGGATCGTTGTGAATAAATCGTTTCATCGATGCCTTGCTTGAAAGGCCTGCATCAATTAAAGATGCATGATTAAGCTTGTCTTGAACAATTAAATCGTGTTGCTCAAGCAATGTGGTGAGCAGCGCAAAGTTTGCCATGTAGCCACTGCTGAATAAAATCACTTTTTCGGCACCTAACCAATCCGCAATGGTTTGCTGTAGTGTTTCGTGTGCTTCGCTATGGCCACAAATGAGGTGTGAAGCTCCGCTGCCAAGGCCGAACTTTTTAAGTCCAAGGGTAGCGGCTTCTAACACTAGAGGATGATTGGCCAAACCTAAGTAATCATTACTCGAAAAATTAACGAGGGTTTGATTTTCGCATCGAACTTTTGTCGATTGTGGCGATTGCAGTGAAACATGGTGACGCCATAAATCGGCGTTTTTATGTTCGTTCAGTCGCTGTTGTTGCCAATCAATAAACGCCGGAGAAAGCATCTTATCAACTTATAAAGTTTAAACAGCGGCGTTAGTAAATTTAACACCGCCAATTTGTTGAACCGGAGGTGTTATTGTTTCTTCTGATACGGTTCGTTTTTCCGGGGTTATGCCCAGTTTTTCAAATAATTGGTGATCATGATTTTGACTAGGGTTATTAGTTGTTAATAATTTGTCACCATAAAAAATGGAATTGGCTCCGGCATAAAAACATAACGCTTGGGTTTCATCGCTCATGTTTTCCCGCCCCGCTGATAATCGCACATAAGATTTAGGCATCATAATTCGAGCGGTTGCAATGGTGCGAATAAACTCAATAGGGTCAAGTTTTTCAGCATTTTCCAGTGGAGTTCCTGCAACCGCTATTAACATATTAATGGGAACCGATTGCGGGTGTTCTGGTAAGTTAGCGAGTGATTTTAATAAACCGTAACGATCGGTTTGTTCTTCACCCATTCCTAAAATGCCACCGGCGCACACGTTAATGCCTGCATTACGAACATGAGACAAGGTATCGAGTCTGTCTTTAAAGGTACGAGTGGTAATGATTTGATCGTAATATTCTTCTGAGGTGTCTAAATTATGATTGTAATAATCGAGTCCTGCCTCTTTAAGTTGATTGGCTTGCTCGTTTGACAGCATCCCTAAAGTGACACAGGTTTCCATACCAAGAGCTTTAACACCTTTGATCATTTCAAGCACCACACAAAAATCTTTAGAGCGCGGCGAGCGCCAAGCGGCTCCCATACAAAAACGAGTAGCGCCGGTTTGCTTAGCTTGCTCGGCATTTTTGAGTACCTCTTCAACCGCCATTAATTGCTCTTTTGACAAACCGGTATTATGGTGTCCGCTTTGTGGGCAGTAAGCGCAATCTTCAGGGCAAGCGCCGGTTTTTATGCTGAGTAGGGTAGAGGTTTGAACTTCATTAGGATTGAAATGGCGACGATGAAGGCTTTGTGCGTAAAACAATAAATCATTGAAAGGCAGGTTAAACACTTGCGCTACTTGGTCGTTGGTCCAATTATGACGAACTTCGCCAGAGACTAAAAAATCTAATGAATTCATAAGGATAGCTCTTGTATGGTAGGGGCTTTCTGCACTAAAAGACGATTATAAAGGAAGTATTCTTTATCCAATGGACTTGAGATCTTAACAAGTTAATATTTTGGGTCAACTCGTCTGCATGCTATAAGTTTACAATTGATTAATCATTAACCTGTTTTTGTTTCGGTTGAATTTTTAAAACAAGGCATCTAATAATAATTTTTGGTCTACAATTTTAAGGAATAGAGAGTAGGCAAAGGTATGCGCTAACAATATGAATATATTACATATTGAACAAAGTCGTTCAATAGCACAGTTGGTTGATGTTGCCGCTAAAGAATTGGGGCTTCAGCTTCATCATGTAGACAATTATGTTAAAGCCATCGCTATTATTAAAGACCAGCCATTCGACTTAGTGTTGGCCTGTCGTTCTATTGATAATCGTAACTCTTTCGATTTTTGTGCTCGGTTTCGTCAATACCATCAACTCACCCCTTTTCTAGTTTATGCCAGCGATATTAATCACAAACTGCAAGAAGAAGCTGCAAAATCTGGTGTTACTGAAATTTTTCCAAAGATGGACTTACTCGATAAGCTGCAAGATTTTGTCGCGGCTGAAAAAGCTCAGCACGAAAAAATTTCTGGTAACGTACTAGTGGTGGAAGACAGTCCATCCCAGAGGGAGTTTTTGACCCGTCTATTACAAAAAGAAGGGCTCAATGTCGATAGTTGTGATTCGGTTGAGCAAGCCTTAACTCTTGTAGCTAAAACGCTTTACAACGTAATAGTCGCCGATGTGTTTTTATCTAATGAATACTCGGCTTTTGATTTAGTGACTCAGGTAAAACGGTTGCCTTTACCTCACTCTTTGGCTTTTTTTATTGCTATCAGCGGTGCTGACGATCCTGCACGAAGACTCGATTTGTTAAATCGTGGGATCGATATGTTTGTTCCTAAGCCAATTAAAGAGCAGGAGTTTGCCGCAACAATCAGAAGTTTTGTCATTAAAAGTCACAAGCTTCTTGAATATAAAGGTGTGGTTAAAACTGAACCAAGTGAAGAAAAGCCAAAACAACTTTTAAAAGTGCATTACATTGAAGACAATCGAGTCCTGCAAATTTTAATGAAAACTTTTTTGCAAGGGATGAATGGGGTTGAGTTTGGCTGTAGTAGCACGGCAGCGGAGGGCATCGATAATATTCATTCCGTTCAGCCTGATTTATTGTTGTTAGATCTTAATTTGCCTGATGCCGATGGTTGGGAGTTGGCTACCAGAATTAGAGGGTTAGACCTTGCGAAGGTCCCTAAAATTGTAGCGGTGACCGGTGAAATTATGAATGCTGAAAAAGACGAAAAAGCCAAAGAATTATTTGATGGCTTTATGAGCAAGCCTTTTGTTCAAGCCAAGTTGATTGAGCTGGTTACCCAGTTTCAAAACAACATGAGTTAACTGGAATTTTAGGTGTTCAATGGCGTTTGCTCTCTGTGTTCATGTGAGCTTGTTGCTGACACTCACTGGCTATGTTCCGATTGCGCCATGTCGTTGCCGTTTTTTCATACAGGATGTATCAAATGCGGTATTCATTTAACCGCTGTAACAAGCTCTGAGTCCATTTGCGGCCATTGTATAAAAGTATCTCCATCAATAGATCGTTTATTTTGCGCTTTTCATTATCAGTTTCCGATTGATAAATGGTTGCCGGACTTAAAATTTCAACAACAAGCATCATTAGCGAATTGGTTTGCCGATCAATTATCTAATCGAGTGAGAGTGAAACGACCTCAAATAACCCATGAGTCAATTATTTCTTTTGTTCCCATTCCGTTGCATTCAGAACGATTAAGAAAGCGAGGATTCAACCAAGCACTTTTAATTACCAAACGCTTAACCAAGCAGTTTAAAAATGCACAATGCTTACCGCTTTTACAGAAACACAAAGCAATTGATGCGCAATCAGGGTTGGGACTTAAGCAGCGATTAAAAAATATTAAAGGGGCTTTTAGTTTAAACCAAAATACACCCGTGCCTGAAAAAGTGATCTTAATCGATGATGTGTATACTTCAGGAGCTACCCTAAATGAAGCCGCTCGTACGTTAAAAAAAGCAGGATGTAAGCAGGTTGAGGCATGGGTTATTGCACATGCGCCGCTTGAGCATGCCTTTGTAGAGCTTAATGAAGTTGAGTTGTTGTAAAAAAATAAAACAAATTGCTTGTTATTGTTCGAACTCCTTATTTGATACCATCTAGCCCTTATTGATTTTGAGCCAACTGTATGATTTCAGAGCGTTCTCGCCAAGTCTGGTTATTATCACTTCCGATTATTGGCGGGATGATGTCGCAAAATATTCTGAACCTAGTGGATGCGGCTATGGTCGGATATTTAGGCACCCCTCAGTTGGCTGCTGTTGGCATTGCAAGCTTTATCAATTTTGTCGCCGCCGCCGCTTTTATGGGCATGTCTGCAGGTGTTCAAGCCATGGTGGCGAGAAGGATGGGAGAAGGCCGAAAAGAAGAGGCGGCCAATCCTCTTAATGGAGCGCTTCTAACCATATTACTTACCGCGACACCGCTTGCGGTTTGTTTAGTTTTATACTCTGAAGCGCTGATGGGCTGGCTAGTCGATGACCCATTAGTCGTACAATATGGCAGTGAATATTTGCAAGTGCGACTGGCTGCAATCATGTTTGTGGGTATGAATTTTTGTTTTAGGGGTTATTGGAGTGCGATCAAAAAAACCGGTTTTTATTTGAAAACCCTGTTGATTGTTCATTCGCTTAATATATTTCTGAATTATGTGCTTATATTTGGCAAGCTCGGTTTTCCTCAACTTGGGGTGCAAGGGGCCGCTCTTGGTACCTCGGTTTCAATGGCCGTTGGCACACTGATTTATGCTTATTTGGCACTTAAACATACTCGCGCTTTTGGCTTTGGTTTGCATTTACCGAAAAAAGAAACCTTATTAACTGTAATCAAAATTTCAGTGCCTTCATCTATGCAACAGCTGTTTTTTGCGCTCGGCTTTACCATGCTGTTTTGGATTGTTGGGCAAATTGGTACTGCGGAACTGGCTGCGGCTAATGTGTTAACCAACATCACCTTGGTGGCTATTTTACCTTGTATCGCATTTGGGATTTCTGCCGCTACATTAGTCGGTCAAGCGTTAGGGCGAGGTCAGTTGGAAGATGCTCATCGCTGGGCATGGGATGTGATAAAAGTGGCCTTGTTTGTGGTGGTTTTAATTGCCCTACCGATGATGCTGATGCCTGAATTAATTTTAGGTGTTTTCTTAAAAGAACCACATGCGCTTGAAGTGGCAATAACGCCATTGCGTTTAGTCAGTCTTGGTATTTTAGTGGATGCTTTTGGCCTTGTGATTATGAACGCATTGCAGGGTGCTGGCGCCACTAAAAGCACAATGAAGGTATCGCTTTTAATGCAGTGGGTGGTATTTTTACCCTTAGCTTATATTGCAGGACCCATCGCTGGATTTGGTTTAGCCACCATTTGGCTTTTGCAAATTCTGTACAGAACAGCACAAACCGGTATTTATATTTATTTATGGCAACAGCGCCAGTGGGCCAATATCAAAATTTAAAAGCTATTCAATCATCATGATTAGAGGATCAATGACAATCAATAATAATTATCAACATGGATTTTATCAGCTTGATCCTGACACTATTTTGGATGCGCTAGAAAGTGTCGGTGTGTTTGCTGAAGCCGCGCTGCTACCGTTAAATAGTTACGAAAATCGGGTCTATCAATTCAAAACCGAAGATGGACAGCGTATGGTCACAAAGTTTTATCGACCCAATCGGTGGAGCAACGAGCAAATTTTAGAAGAGCACCAATTTTGCTTTGAGCTAGAAGCAAGTGAAATTCCGATTGTTGCGCCTTTAAAATTTAAAGTTAACGGTGAATCTCAAAGCTTGCTGACGTTTCAGAATTTTCGGTTTGCGGTGTTTGAAAGTCGTGGTGGTCGGCATCCAAACTTAGATGATAACAATGTGCTCACTTGGATAGGTCGCTTTTTAGCAAGAATTCATAACGTCGGAGCGACTCGTGCTTTTAAACATCGACCCACACTCAGTATTCAGGAATTTGGCTTTGAGCAATATCGTTTTTTATCTGAACGGCAATTTATTCCAAGTCATTTAAAGCAAGCGATGGACAGCGTATGTTTGCCTTTATTAGAACAAATTAATCAAAGTTTAACGCGGTTTAAAGATTTAGAAACCATTCGACTGCATGCTGATTGTCATCCCTCTAATATTTTGTGGACTGACGATGGTCCTCACTTTGTTGATTTAGACGACAGCCGTAGCGGACCTGCAGTGCAAGATTTATGGATGCTGATAACGGGTGATGAATATGATCAACCTGAGCAGCGTAATGCTTTACTCGACGGCTATGAAGAATTTAGAGAGTTCGATGACAGGCAATGGTATTTAGTGGAAGCGCTACGCGGATTAAGAATGATTAATTATATGGGGTGGCTAGCAAGGCGCTGGGATGATCCGAGCTTTCAACATCATTTTCCTTGGTTTAATCAATCGCGTTATTGGGAAGAGCAGTTATTGCAATTAAAAGAACAACTGGGAGCTATTCAAAATCAACCAACCGTGTTTAATTGGCAGTAACCAAACAGGCTCATCAAAATTAAGCCCATTTGGTTAAGTTTGGCGTTACTTTTTATTCTCCGTCTTCATCATCGTGGTGCCAGCGTTTCATTCTTTTTTCGCGTTTGTGTTTTTTGTGCTGCTCAAGTTTTTCGAACTTAGCTTGCTGTTCGGCTGAAAGCTGAGCTTTCATTTCTTTTTTAGCGGCTAAATGGATCAGCATTAACTCTGTTTTTTGATCGGCCATTTGGGTTGCCACCGATTTAATTTGTTTACGATCAACTTCGTCTGCTTCAGCTAGTTGCTTCATTTGCTGTTTAAGAGACTTCATTGTTTCGCGATGTGGATGAGCTTTTTCAGCGCTTGTATTCATGATGGTTCCGATTGCTGTGACTTGATCAGCCGATAAATCGAGTACATCTTTCATCATGGCTAATTTTTCGGGATTAGGGTTAGCAAAGCTCAAACCACTGAGTGCAACCATTAACGTTGCTAATACCGCTTTTAGAGAGAGTTTCATAATAGGCTCCAAATATAAGTTACATAATGTTGTGTAGAAGCGTTGATTAATTCAACCTACAGTGCCAGTGTAATCCTTGCTTCTGAAAATTTGGGTAAAGGAAGTGTAAAGTTTGTGTAAAGAGTGGTGACAAGGTTTGACTGAAAACCGTAACCTATTAAGCTATAAGATAGTGTGATGAAATTGAAAAAGCATAAGTTATTAGGTGCTTAGTGTATGCATAAATTATTGATAGTTGATGATGATATTGAGCTGTGCGAGCTTTTAAGTGCCTATTTATCAGGAGAAGGTTTTGACGTAACCTTGGTCCATAATGGCCTTGATGGTGTTGAAACCATCCGCAATCAAAAATTCGATTTAATTGTACTCGATGTGATGATGCCTGAAAAAAATGGATTTGATGTACTGCGAGAAGTGGGCCACTTTAATCGAACGCCCATTTTAATGTTAACCGCTAAAGGTGATGAGCTTGATCGCATTATTGGCTTAGAAATGGGAGCCGATGACTATTTGAGTAAACCTTGTAATCCACGAGAACTGGTTGCCAGGGTTAGAAGTATTATTCGGCGCAATGAAGCGGTTCCCGAAGCGATAAAGCAACAAATTAATAAACTAAGCCAAACAGAAGACAGTGTGTTAACTATTGCCGATGTGTGCATTAATGGATCGACACGAGTAATAAAGGTTAACCAACAACCATTAGAGTTGACAGCGACCGAGTTTGAGATCATTTATTTGTTATTAAAAAATGCAGGGAAGCTAGTTACCAGAGAAGACATTTGCGAGCAATGTTTAGGTCGTAAACTGATGAGCTACGATCGCAGTATTGATATGCATATTAGCCATTTACGAAAAAAGTTAGGATATGAGCAACACCAAGAAGAACGAATTAAAACCATTAGAGGAATAGGTTATCAGTATGTGGCCCTTTAATCGCCTCAGCGTTTTTTGGAAAGTCTTTTTATGGTTTTGGCTAGTACTGTTTTTGATGGTGGCCGTTAGTATTATTGTACGGATGCTATCTAAGGACTTTATTCAAATTCAACCGGCTGATAAATCAATGCAAGGATTGAGTTCTAAAATGGCGTATGTGTTGCAATCGGATATGCCAGAGCATCGAAAAAATAAAACATTATTACAAGTACTCAGGGCTTTCGCACCACCTGAGCCTCCTCGAACACGCAATGAACAAAAGCAGGGGCAAGATCGATTTAAGCATTTTCAACAATGGTATTTGGTAGACGAACAAGGTATGGAAATGAATGGATATAGAATACCTGAACCCGTCAGCGTGTTATTGAGTAGAGACTCAGAAGAGTTATTAGTGGCTAATCAAAATGATTACTTTTTTATTGGGCCAACCAAGGTAGTTCTTAACGGGAAAAAGTATGACCTTTTTATTACCCAATATATTGGACGTTTTAAAGCGAGAATTCTATTTCATTTATTTCATTCGATAACTATTTGGCAATGGCTCAGTTATTTACTGGTGAGTGTGTTGGTGTGTTTGGGATTAGCTTTTTCGATCACTCGCCCGATCAAAAAACTGAAAAATGTTATGCAAGCGGTAGCCAACGGCGAGGCTCATAAGGCTGAGCATGAATTAGGAACGCGTTTTGATGAATTTGGTGATTTAGCGCGATCATTTGATGAAATGAGTGAAAAAATTCATGCCAGTATTGATAGTCAAAAACAATTATTGAGCGATGTGTCGCACGAATTACGGAGTCCGTTGACTCGATTACAAGTGGCCTTAGGAGTGCTTGAAAAAACCAGCGGTAATCAGGCAATGATTGAACGAATTGAGCTGGAGTGCAATCGGATGGATGAAATGATTGGGCAGTTGTTAAGTATGGCCGCAATTGAGCGAGGCCAAACTTATGAATCGAAACAATTAATCGATTTAAAACAATTATTGGAATCGGTAATTAACGATGCTCAGTTTGAAGCGCAGAAAAAGCAGGTGACAATTAAGGCCGAATTTGAAACAGACCGCCAAGTGAATGGTTATTATGGCTTGCTTCGCAGCGCGATTGAGAACGTTGTGCGTAATGCGATCCGCTATTCTGAGCAGGGTGGCGAGATTAAGCTGTCGCTTATTTGTGGCAATGAGCAGTGTCGCATAACGATTGCAGACTATGGAGTTGGGGTAAAACAAGAGCATCTCACCACCATTTTTGAGCCATTTTATCGTACGGAAAAGGCTCGTAGTCGTGAATCGGGTGGGGCTGGACTTGGTTTAACCATTGCAGCCAAGGCTATTGCTGCGCATAGTGGTTTGATTAGAGCTTATCCGAATAAACCAAAAGGACTGGTTGTTGAAATTCTTGTTCCCTTCAGGAGTGCA
>JBFHSP010000114.1:0-9450 GCA_041591085.1 Kangiellaceae bacterium
ACATAGCGAAACAAACCCTCTTTATCATCGATTGATTTCTGAACTTGGACAAAGAAGTGGTGTACCTATTGTACTCAATACCAGTTTTAATGTAATGGGAGAGCCTGTCGTTGAGTCTCCAACAGACGCGGTACGTTGTTTTTATTCTACAGGAATCGATGTGTTAGTTATCGGTAGTTTTATTATTGAAAAATGATTTTAATCATTGGAAGGCTTTCATTAAAACATGAGCAATTTACTGATTTGGAAGATTTTTGATAGTAATGTTCCAAGAGACTTATATTTAGAGTGGCAGTCTCTTTTTGAGCATTACGGAGTGGTTTCAAGCCAAACACCTTTGTGGGTGATGGAATCGATAAATTGTTTTGGGTTAAGTAACTGCAAAATCTTTTTTGCTTATGATAAGGAGTTATTAGTAGCGGTTATTCCTCTGATAAAAATTGAGAGAAGAATTAAAGGTGTTAACTTTAGAATTCTTAGAAATCTTAGTCATAATCACCAAGATGTTTTTTCGGTTTTGTCTCATGAAGGTTATGCTGATAACGATATTATTGAAAATTTATGCGCCTGGATAAAGGAAAGTTATACCAATATTGATGTTATTTGCTGTCGAAAATTATTTATAAGCAATCACTTCAAATTTGATGGATGTTATTCTATTGAGTCTTATAATAGTGTTGCTGTATTTGAAGCAAAAAATAATAGATTAATTGATCTTGTATCTAAAAAGCTACAAAAGAATATATTGAGGCATAAAAGAAATCTATCGGAATTTGGTAATGTTCAGCTTCAAGTAAGTAGAGCTTCAAATATAGACAAAAACATTCAGAGTTTTTTAGATGTCGAAAATTCAGGTTGGAAGGAAAAAGAAAAAACGTCCATAAAATCAAACTCAAAGCTTGTAGAGTTTTACAAAAAACTTGTCCATTGTTGGGTAACAGAAGAAAAGGGTTTTATATTCTCGCTTGCTTTAGGCGATGAAGTCATCGCGTCAGCAATGGCCGTAAAGTTTGGTAATACTCTAACGCTACATAAAATCGCTTATGATGAACAATGGGCAGCCCATTCTCCCGGGTCAATTTTGATTCAATCGATATTCGAGTATTGTGATACATTAATGATTAAATCTATTTCTTTTGGCACTAATCCAAAATGGGCGGAGAGATGGCATCCACAACTAAAGTCTCTAATTGCATTCGATGTTCCTACTAATTCGATGAAAGGATTATTGTGGAAGTCGTATTTGTCGTTTAAACAAATTATGAAGAAATAACAGGAAGTCGTGTTAGTGGACTGTGAAGTAAAAATCTTAAAGACTTACGATAATGAAGAAAAAGCACTATCATTATGGAGTTCATTAATCGAAGAAGCTCATCATGGATTTTTTCAATCATTGACATGGATAACAGTCTGGCTTTCTATAAATAAAAATAATAAAAACTTAATGTTAATTTATGGTATTAAAAATGACATTATGCAATTTGGTTTTTTTATAGGTAAGCAAAGCAATGTAAAACATAAATTGATTCCTGCGAATAGGGGATATATTAATAATACTGGATTGGAACGCATTGATGAAATTACTCCAGAAGAAAGTCAAATAGTTTTCAGAAATGGAGTTGATGTAGACGAGTTAGGCATAGATCTGTTTAAATTGCTTTCAGTAGATGAAATTTTAGTCAATGCAGCGTTTTCATATGATTTAGACAGAATTATTGATTTTATTAAGCCAAAGGCAAGTATCAATATTTCGAGTGTCTCAACTTTTCAGGTAAAATTAGAGGATATTAGAGGCTCTAAAAAAGATTATTTAGATTCGCTCAGTAAGAACACTAGAGGACAATTAAGGCGTTCAATTAAGCAATTACAGCATTTCGGAGATATAAATTTAGATGTGGCTAGAGATGTGTCTGAAGCAAAGGAATTTTTAAACTGTATTAAAAGTTTTCATGCCGCTGATGTTCGACGTCAGTCAGGAGGATTTAACTTAGTCGATTTTATGACTTTTCATGAAAAACTCATTGAAATGGGTTTTCCTAAAAAAGAAATTGTTTTAATGCGTATTAAAGTTGGAGAAACGCCTTTAGCATATTTGTATTATTTTAATTACCAAAAAAAAGTATATTTCTATCAATCTGGCATTAATTATGCGTTAAAGCCAAAGCCTGGATATGTAGCTCATTGGGCTGCCATAGAATATTTTAAAAACTCAGGTGTCGACACTTATGACTTTTTGGCCGGAGATTACCAGTACAAAAGAAGTTTAAGTACTAGTCAACTGAACGTACACTCAGTCAAACTACAATCAGATTCATGGATAGCTAAGCTCGAAAGAATGTTAAGAAAGTTAGCAAACAAGAAAGTGCATTACTTAAGATAGGTAACATAGAAGCTTCATAATTATAATTTGATTAGTAATATCTTTTAGTTATCAAACATCTCAGAAATTTATAAAACGTTAAAATAAGACGTAATACCTTTTTTCGGTGGTTGTAACTGCTAGAATTAGTGTGGAAAGCGGCATTTCATTTTTTGCATTTTTTAATTGGTATCTAAGATCATGTATTCTCTATTACAAACTCCAGATGTTTTCAACAGACGTCATCGTTATTGGTTGGTTCTTTTCCTATTGGTTTGTTTATTTTCATGCTCAGGAAGCTCAGATGAAGAGACAGATCAGACTTATAGGGTAGGAGGTTTGGTAAGTGGATTAGTCGGAACAGTCCAAATCGTTAACTCAGGGAGTCAACCCCAATCCATATCTACAAACGGCAGTTATCAGCTGACTCAAGACTTTGATAGTGGAGATGGTTATTCGGTTATGGTACATCAAAATCCAACTAATCAGACCTGTGTTATTGAAAATGGAACGGGCAATGTGGCGAATGCAGATATTACCAACGTTAATATTGTTTGTCAGAATTCGGGTTCCACGACTCAATATAGTATTGGTGGGACCGTGACTGGTATGACGGGCTCAATGGTTTTGCAAAATAATCGCTCTGAAACGCTTGCTATACAATCCAATGGCACATTTGTATTTTCTCAATTGATTTCAGATGGAGCTTCTTATTCTATCGAAGTCTTAGAAAATCCTTCTGGGCAGAACTGTGGTATTGAAAACGGCATTGGGAATGTAGCTGGCGCAAATGTTACTAATGTTTTAGTCAGCTGTGAAGAGGTGCAACCTTTTAGCTTTGTAGTTATGGGTGATTTTAATGGTGGCGGTTGTGCTCGTAATGATCGTGTTCAAAGAGCAATCAATCGAGTGTCAGAAATTCCAAACATCGATTTTTTTATTTCGACAGGGGATATTGTTGACGGATATATCGAAGGCACCAATCAAACAACATGCTTTGCGACGGACCCTGTGATTGGAGCAGGTACAACAGGGTGCAGCAATGGCGTTCCAAACGGAAACATTAAAGAAATGCTAGCGCCGATAAAAACTAGAACACCAAAGCCTGGCCTAGTAGCTTCTTATTATCAAACCATCGGAAATCATGACGATAATTGGGGGAGTAACTGGTACCCAGATCCTTGTGGTGATGGAATTTGCGATTTTCTTGATCCAAATACCCCTGAAGATTTTATTAAACGTCCGATAGGTGATATTTGCAGTAAAGATCGAGATACTTCGACTCATAGTCGTGAGTTTTACTTTTCTTTTCCATATATGAATTCTTACTTCATTGTTTTAAAAGAAAATAACGATTATTACACAATGTTAAGTGCTTGCAATAGGGTTCCTAGTGGGTACGCCAATTGTGAGGAATATTGTTCCGATCCGGCTTTAATCGAAAATGGCGACAGGAATAACTCTTGCTATAACGTTGGACAGTTTGATTGGTTAAGAGCTGAATTAGAAGCTGCATCGCAAGAATATCAGCATATTTTTGTTTTTGCTCATGCTGTGTTTCTTACTGGTGGAGATGGGCACGGTGCGTTCTCTGGGGCTCGCCAGGTGCGCGCTTTACTTGAACAGTATAATGTGACTATGGCGTTTAATGGGCATAATCATGCTTATCATAGGAGTCATCCTATTTTGGGAGATAATATAGATGATTCCGGTACCTATTATGTGACTGTGGGTTCGTCAGGTGGAGCGTTTAACGGAGCTTATCCAGACTACTATACAGCTGTTAGCCACCAAGATTGGACTCACTATGGTAATAACGATGCAATGACAACTTGGAGCCGAGTGGATGTTACTGGATCAGAAGTAAGATTAAGAACTTACACGCTGGAGTCGCCCAGTGTTCCTGTAGATGATCTTACCGTAAATTCACAGCCATCAAGCACTTCATTATTAGCCTTTCCCGAAGCGAAAGGATTTGGCGCAAACGCGACCGGTGGTCGTGGAGGTCAAGTTATCAAAGTCACTAATTTAAATGCATCAGGAGCGGGTAGTTTACAAGCAGCATTAGATGTCAATGCGCCTAGAATTATAGTTTTCGATGTCAGTGGAGTGATCGAGTCAGCAGAGCCTATTTTAGTTCGATATGGAAATGTAACCATTGCTGGCCAAACAGCGCCCGGAGCGGGAATTACACTTAAATCACGTTTTTTTGGCGCTTATAATGATAGTGTCAACAATATTATTATTCGCCATATTCGAGTTAGGCCTCATGATTTTGATGAAATCTCAGGAGTAGCAGCTGATCAATATGATGCCATGCAATTTTCGAAGAACTCTAATATGATTTTTGATCATGTTTCGGTAGCCTTTGGTGTTGATGAAACCTTTGATTTCTATGAAGGTAAAGATGTAACCGTGCAATGGAGTTCAATTGTTGAAGCATCGACTAAAGGTGCAGGCTCCGGTCAGCATAACTACGGGTTGATCAATGGTCCAGAAGGTAGTCGAGTTAGTATTTTGAATAATTTGTTTGCGAATAATCGAAATCGAAATCCTGCTATTACCAATGGCCCAGCTGAAATAATAAATAATGTAGTTCATAATGTTCGCCATGGATTTATTCATCATAATCCGGCCTCTGGAAACTTTAATATTATTGGTAACTATTATAAGCAAGGGCCAGACAACTCATTACATCCGTTTTATTTTGATGATGATTATATTGATGCAAAATATTATTTATTAGATAACTATATATATGATCCTGCTGATAATATGAACCAGTCGGTTGATAATCCGTGGAGTCACTCTTATTTTACATTGGGAAAGGCTGAGTCGGTTCGCTCTGAAACTGAGTTTGATTTTTCGAGTTACTCTTCTTATGTGCCAACCCAGCCGGTGGCTTCATCTCAAGCTTTTGCTAATGTGTTAGATCGTGCAGGAGCATTTCCAAGAGATATCGTTGATTTACGAAATGTGAGCGAAACTCAAAGCGGAACAGGAGCTTGGGGAGCTAGAGTTCCATCAAATTTGTTAGAAGGTTTAACGCCTGGAATTGCACCAACTGATACAGATGGTGATGGGATGCCTGATTCATGGGAAAATCAGAATGGATTAAATCCAAATGTTCAAGATCATAATTCAGTTATGAGTTCTGGTTATACAGCGATAGAAGAATATGTCAATCAGTTAGCTTCAAATTTAGTTCAATAAAATATTTTTTTACGAGAATTTGTTTGGAAAATGGCCTGAGCTTAAGGGCCATTTTCTGTAATATCTATCAATAAAATATCCATAAATGTACCGAAATATGATTCTGTAATATTGTAAGCACCGTATATATTTGTAAAAGAATATAGCTATCTAAAAAACTTTGATCATTTCTCATTCAGCTGAGTAATACAAAAGTCCATATCCGAGGCAGCAAAATGAATTTTCCAATGAAGCTTGGTTTTCGCAAAAGAAGATAAAATTTCAGACGAGCCATAAATCATAAAGCGATCAGCATAAGGTCTCTTATAATAACCAAGCTTATACATAGTACGCTCAAACTCATCGTTTAACCCTTGAAAGATGATTGCGTCGCATTTGAGTTTTTGACTCATTTGATTAATTGCTAAAATGAGTTGCTTATAAAGGGTTGGCTTTACTAAAATTTCGCTAATAGCCATTACCTTTTTATGTTTCCATTGACCTTGCTTTAAAACTACCCAGCCAACCATTTTTTGATTGATCTGAACTTGATATTTCAAATATTGCTTTGCGAAAGGTCCGTTATTAAACCGCCAATTTAAATCATCTGTTGAATATTGAATTCTTGTTCCGTTATTCTGTTGCACTTCAGTGAGCATTTCTACGTCACTTATATTCCAGGTTTCGATTTGAACCAATGCTGCAGTTTTCGAGAATATTCTATTTATCAAACTGAGAAAATGAGAGCAAAATAGAGCTATGGTGTTTCTTATTTTTAAAAATAAGCTTTCATTGCTTTTATCGTCTGGGCTAGAAAATGCCTTAAAGTTTAATGGCATTAAATAGAAATTAACCGTTCCTAAGTCGAGCCAGCCTTGCCGCTTAAACATTGGATAGGCATCATCCGAGATACCCAGACCGATTAATAGTTCAAAACGATTGATTAAAGAGCCAATCAAAGCAACTCCCAGACCCTTCATTTTCCAGTCGTTATTGACTCTAAGATCAATTGCAAAAGCACCATCGATAAGCTTTTCTGGTGTATTCAAGGAGAAAGCTATAGAGCCTTGTTGGCCTAGTACCTTTTTGTCTTTTGAAAAACAGCAACGATAGTTTTTATCAGATAAATTATATAGCCAGTTATTATATTGAGTACTCGCATGAATGGAGTCTCTGCCAAATTCAGCTTGCTGAAACTCTACAACTGCAGTCTCATTGGCTAAAGGATATCCTTCAGCCAAATCTGATTTGTACTGTTGATAAAATTTGTCAATTAGCTTGCGTTGCTTTTCAATGTTCATTGAATATTTAAATCAACTTTTTCAATCATTTGTGGTTCTAAGTGTAAGTATTTGGTAGTTTTACGCTTAGTTTTAATGTCATTATAAATAAATTTTGCTTGCTCTTCAGTGCAGCTGAGCTTCTCTGCTAAATCAGTAGCTGAACGACCATTATTTAAATACCACACTGCAAGATCCATTTGTTTATAAGGTAATGCAAAATAAAATTCATCTTGGCCTTGCTCGAGACTATAAGTATCTGTTGTCGGAGTCGTATTACAAATGGCATCTGGTAAACCTAAATGCTTAGCCATGGCGTACACTTGAGATTTATATAAATGAGAAATCGGTTTGATGTCAGCAGAACCATCGCCATTTTTCACGAAAAAGCCTTGATCATACTCTAAGCGATTTGGTGTGCCGATTACCGCATAATTGAGCCTGTCAGCATGAAAATAATCAAGGGTTTTTCTAATGCGTTGTTTATGATTGGTGGCCGCAACAATAGTTAAGTAGGCTTTTAACGGAAGCATCTGTTCAAAGCGTTCACCTTGTGGATTTTCCACTACAATATTGTATCGATTGATTTGCCCGTCAATACCACCTGCAATAACAATTTTATTTTTCCACTCATTGGTGTACTCAGGGAAAACTTGGCGAATAGCATCGTCACGCCATTGATAGCAACCAATAGCTTCTAATGTTGGAGCAATGTTCTCAACGGTGTACTCAATTCCCAAATGCTCTGCAAGTAGTTTGCCTAAATCTCCGCTGGTAGAGGATGAATCTTTCTCAGGCATTAGGATCCCAAATACTTTTTTAGGTCCCAAAGCTTTTACCGCTAGTGCTGCGCACACTGAGCTATCAATCCCACCAGACATAGCAATAACAAAACCGCGACGGTGTAAATCACGACTCAATATTTCTCTCATTCGTGTCGTAATTCGTTCTACTTCTTGATCAAAGTTGATGGCTAAAACGGGATCCAATCCGTAGTTATTATCGGTCATTATTTTCTCTCCAAGGTTAATTCGTGTCGTTTAATTTTACCGCTTGACGTTTTCGGTAAGCTAGAAACCCATACTAGGTCTTTAGGGATTTTGTGAGCCGCTAAGTATTCGTTACAGTGCTTTTTCAACATCATAGTATTTTCGCGACTTTCTTCTCCCACTAAAAATACTTGCAGTTTGTGACCAAGTATTTCGTCAGGAATGCCAATAACTGCCGACTCTAGAACAAACGGTAGTTGATTAATAATTTCTTCTATTTCTAAAGGATTAATGCGATGGGCTCCAACTTTGATCATGTCGCTATTTCTGCCTTGCAAGAACAAATAGCCATCTTCATCAATAAAGCCAAGATCTCCAGTCTTAAGCCAACCATCAATTAAAGTTTTATCAGTTGCTTGAGGATTTTGCCAATATCCTTGCATAACGCCAACGCCATTAACAAAAACTTCACCGACCTTTCCTGTTTCCATTTCATCGCCATTATCATTTCTAATTTGAATGTCGACGCTGGTTAACGGAATGCCAGCTGATCCTAACTTTTTCAAAAGCATTTGTGGGGGCAAGTAAGTTATGCGCGCAGTGGCTTCTGTTTGTCCGTACATCACATATAACTGAGTGTTTTGATCACTGTTGGCAATCAATCTCTTAGTTAAATCTTTGCCCATAGGACCTCCAGCTTGGGTCATATAGCGTAACTTAGGAGGATTATCTGGCCAATCGGAACGCGATAAAAATAGATTATAGGTAGATGGCACACCAGAAAATCCGGTTGCAGCGTATTCGCGCATTTGATTAACTACTTCTTGAGGAAAAGCCATAGAACCAGACAATACAACTGTTGCTCCAACCATTAAGTGAGAGTGTAAAACGGAATTACCATAGCAGTAGTGAAAAGGGAGCACGTTAAGAACTTTATCTGAGTCGGATAACTCAAGATAATTGACTATATCATTTAAATTTCCTACTAAATTACCGTGGCTAAGTAAAACGCCTTTAGGATCACCTGTTGTTCCCGAAGTGTAAATAATTTGAGCCAAGGTTTCGGGCGTGTAGGAAAACCATTCTTCATTTCTTGGATAATTAAGCGCCATGCTAAAGTTATGGATTTTGTTTTCTTGCGTGCTTTTAGCTTCTAACTCAGAGCGTTGCATCATATGAACTTCTGATGCTTTAAAGTACTCAATTAAATCGGGATGGAGCCTATCTATGATGATAAGTTTTGCGCCTGACTGTTTTGTTAGCTTAATAATTTCATGGACTTTGGCGGCTGGATTGATTGATACCACTATCGCACCAACTTTCCAAATCGCATAAAACGCGATGATGTAGTCGATCGAATTGTCTATCATCAAGGCGACACGATCACCAGGCTTAATGCCAATAGACGATAAGTATTCACTGACACACTCTATGCTTGTCAGCAGTTCCTTATAAGAGATGGCATTGGATTTATCGATCACCGCTGTTTTATCTGCAAATCTTGAGCAGATAATTTTAAAAGCATCAGCGGGACTGTTTGAGATTACCATAGATTCTTAAGCGGTCTTCTTTGCGATAAATGCGAGTAAGTTATTAATAGAATCTAAGTTTGCTGGCACCATTTCGTTGG
>JBFHSP010000115.1:0-9415 GCA_041591085.1 Kangiellaceae bacterium
GTTCTTCTGCAAATTCTATTACAATCGTTTGACCTCTTACTTTCATGGTTGGAAAGTACAATTGTTGAAAAAGTTTTTTTGCATCAAAACTATTACAAATGACAACTGCATCGTAGCTAAAAGACTCATGATTAACAGTTATCGAAGCTGGATTAGTGAAACTTATCGTTTCAACTTTCGATTTCATCTTAACTTCTATATTGGGGTGGCTAATAAGTTCTTTACAGAGGGCTTGTGGTCTTACATATCCCGAATACGGGAAGTAGATTTCTGAAATAGTCGGCTCGGCGTTTTGATGATTGGTCGAACCTGGTTTTGGCGTAATCCATCGGCAGGTTTCTTCACTTTTAATAGAGATTGCCGCCTTCTTTTGAATGGACTTTTTAGTAGAATCTCGCAAACTCATTCCAGTTTGATTATAAACCTCAGTTGAAACCCAGTGTTTTAAATCGTGTAATAGCCGGTGGTAGGCTTGAATAAAAAACTGGCTATTTTCATCGATGTCAGCAGTTAAATAAGGATAAAAAATACCAGCACTGTTGCCAGAAGCACCATTTGCAATTGCGTTTTCTGCTTCATAAATCACTACGCTAAGGCCTGACTCCGCTAAAGCTCGAGCCGTCGTGCATCCAGCAATGCCTGCTCCAATAATAGCGACAGTTCTCATTGCTTGATCTTGTGCGGTTAGGCTACAGTTAAGCCACGGCATTCGAGACGTTTTGGGGTGATGTTCTTTGATCAATCTTCCTATTAACATTTCACGTTTAGTACCAAAGCCTTTTCTCTTGGATACTTGAAAGCCAACATCAGTTAATCCGCGTCGCACAAGTCCCGCAGCAGTAAATGTTGCAAAGGTTGTTTTATTGGAAGAGCAGTGGGCTATTGGTTCGAATACTTTCTTTTGCCACATAACTTCATTTTTGCTTGGAGCGAATCCATCTAGATACCATGCATCAACTTTGACTTGATTATTTTGCAAATGATTTAGCGCTTCAACGACATCCATTTGCAATAATATGAGTGTTGCATTCAATAATGGCCAAGTGATGGTGTATATCCCCTGCACGGGAATAGGGTAGTGCTCAATAAGATTAACTGAAAATTCTTTGAGCTCAGGCCAACATTCACATGCTTGTTTTAAATCGGCAAGTGTTAACGGAAATTTTTCGATGGAATAATAGATTAATTGTCTGTTGTTTGATGCGCAGTGATTCCAATGGAATAACGTGGATAAAAAATTAAGTCCGGTGCCAAATCCTGTTTCAGCAATCACAAACTTAGTTGATTCTTGTTCCCAACGCTTTAATAGATTGTTCCCTTCAATAAAGGTATAAAGCGTTTCTTCAAGACCATCTTCTCTAGAAAAATAGATATCATCAAAATTTTGTGAAAACGGCAGACCATTGCGCCACTCAATTTGCGCATTCTCAAGAATAGGACTGTTCATTTAAATGGTTTAACGGATCAGTTGTAAAAACTCAGTTCGAGTGGCTTGTGACTTTCTAAATTGACCGAGCATAATGGAAGTAGTCATCACTGAGTTTTGCTTTTCGACACCACGCATCATCATACACATATGTTTAGCTTCAACAATCACTGCAACACCCGCCGCATGAGTGACTTCTTGCACCGCATCCGCGATTTGCTTGGTGAGATTTTCTTGAATTTGTAAACGTCTGGCAAACATATCAACAATGCGAGCAATCTTTGAAAGGCCAATTACTTTTCCCGTCGGAATATAGGCGACATGGCACTTACCGATAAAAGGCAGTAAATGGTGCTCACAAAGAGAATAGAGCTCAATGTCTTTAACAATCACCATTTCATCATTGTCGCTTTCAAAAATAGCGTTATTGACAATCTCTTCAAGCGTTTGATTATAGCCACGGGTTAAAAACTGCATTGCTTTAGCAGCGCGACTCGGTGTGTCTTTTAACCCATCACGATGAATGTCTTCACCCAATTCGGTCAAAATCTCGCTGTAGTGGTTTATTAATTTTTCGTTCATAATCGCTGTATTGACTCAGTATAATTGTCGCTATTGTAGCCAAAAACTGTGATAAAGCCTAACAAGAAGCCTCTGTTTATATGACTTTTTCAAAAATTAAAAAGCCTCGTTTAATTTATGACCACGCAATTCCACACGTTGAAGCGTTGTTTACAGATTATGCGGAACTTAAGCAGGCTGCTTCTGAAGACATTTTAACTCTATCTGGGCAAGCAGATGCATTATTAGTGCGCTCCGTAACATCGATAAAAGCGGAAGATGTGATTAATAGCTCTGTAAAGTGGATAGGCAGTGCCACTATTGGTACAGAACATTTGGAAGTCAGCAAATTAACTCACATGGGAATTAAAGTTGTTTCTGCTCCCGGTTGTAATGCTTCGGCAGTAGTCCAATACGTGTTAAGTGCGCTCAGTTTTTGGGCAAAAAAACACAGTAAAAAGCTATCTGATTTTAAACTAGGCATAGTTGGCTATGGCAATATTGGGCGACGGATTGTAGAAGTTTGTAAGGTATTGGGTATTGCTTATGAAATATGCGATCCTCCGCTTGCAGAAAAGGGCCAATTAGCAGACGCTATTACGCTCGATGAATTAATTGACTGTTGCGATGTTGTCACCATTCATACCCCGTTAGAGAAACTAGGCGGTTATCCAACCTATCATTTGTTTGATTCGAATCGATTAGAAAAACTTGGAACATCAAAACTTTTAATCAATGCAGCACGCGGAAAGATTATTGAACACAAGGCTTTAAAAAATTGGCTTGTAAATTCAAATGGTAATGCGGTATTGGATGTGTGGCCGAATGAACCAGAAATTGATTTAGAAGTGTTGCAGCGAACATTAATCGCAACACCTCATATTGCCGGATATTCAAAACGTGGAAAACTCAATGCCACGGTCATGTGTTTCGAGCAGTTTGTCCATCACTTTTATCCTGACGAGTTTTTTTCGCTTCAGGCTAAGACCAATCAAATCATCAATCAACTTTCTTTTTGTGAACCGATAAAAGAATTAAATGAGAGTTCGTTGCAAGAGGTCTTTTTAAGTTCTTACAATATAGAGCAAGAAAGTCTACGGTTTAAGCATGCTTTTAAAAGTGGTGGAGCTAAAGCTTTAATCTCTATGCGCAATCAATATGCATTTCGCTCAGATTTTTTTGAACAATATTTAGAAACAGAAGATAAAGGACTGATTGATGTATGGAGCCAAATTCAAAAAGCAATCATGTGATTTATGTAGTCAGTTCACCACGCAAGTTGGTTTGCATTTGCGTTTTAATTTCTTCGGTAGTTAGACCTAAACTAAATAAATAATAGAGTTTTGTTAATGCAGCCTCAGTGGTCATATCAAAACCCGAAATGATCCCTGCCTCACGCAAACGTTGACCGGTTTCGTAGCCGCTCATATCAACTTTTCCTCGGTAGCATTGGGTGATATTTACAATAATCACGCCGCGATCAGTTGCCTTTTTAAGTACATTGAGTAAATTTTTATCTGCGGATGGGGCGTTACCCATGCCATAGGTTTGTAAAATAATGCCCTTAATTGGATCAATCAAAAGGTGATCAAGCATTGAGGCTGAAATACCTGGAAAGATGCTAATAACTGCAATTTCAGGAGGTTCAATTTTTTGAATTTTAAATGGCAAAGAGTTGGCTTTTAAAATGAGGTTTTTGTTTACTTCAATAGTGGTACCTATTTCAGCTAATGGTGGAAAGTTAGGAGAACCAAAAGCATGAAAGTTGTTAGCATCGACTTTTTGTGCTCGGTTTCCACGATATAAGCGATCATGGAAATATAAACACACTTCTGGAATATTATAATTAGCTGCAAGTATTACCGAGGTAATTAAATTGTCTCGACCATCACTGCGAATTTCACCAAAAGGGATTTGAGAGCCGGTAATGATCACAGGTTTATCCAAATCCTCTAACATAAAACTCAATGCTGAGGCGGTGTAAGCCATGGTATCGGTACCGTGTAAAATCACAAAGCCATCGTATTTTTCGTAGTTTTCTCGAATGTCATCGGCAATTTGGAACCATTCTGCTGGAGTGATATTCGATGAGTCTATAAGTTGAGGATACTCGTGAATGGTGAACTTAGGCATGTCAGGACGATTGAGATCGGCCAGTTGTTTTAGTTCAGAAGTTAAATAGCCAGACTCTGGTGCAAAACCATGAGAGGTTCTTTTCATTCCGATGGTGCCGCCGGTATAGGCGATATAAACTGATCTTGTAGACATGAGCGAGTATTGATAACAAAAAAGGCGAACAATATGTTCGCCTTTTTAACAGGTGATTACAACCAATTAATTGATCAAACAATCACAATGAACATAAGCATGATTCGGGTCATTAAACTGCTTAAGTTGTTGTAAATCTGTTTGAATTTGGAGCAAAATTTTATCTGCTGGCGTATTCAGAGCTGGCGTATCTATATCTTCAATTAATGATTGCACGCTAGCATTTTTAAATAACTCTGCCATAAACTTTTCAGTTTCAGAAAGCTCACGTTTCACAAACCAAACATCGTAACTGCCTTCGTCAAGTTCAGCACGCTTGGCAGCAGAAGCGATTGCATCTTTAAGTGATCCTAAATTATCCACTAAGCCTAATTCTTTTGCTTTCAAGCCAGACCAAACACGGCCTTGAGCAATTTCATCAACTTGATCAACGGTCATATCTCGACCCGTTGCAACCAGATTTAAGAATCGACGATAACCATTTTCAATATTGGCTTGAATGATGTCTTTTATCGGCTGCGATAAAGCACGGCCAGTATCAAATGCTCCGGCTAGTTCAGTTGTTCCTACACCATCTCTATGAATGCCAGCCCAGTCGAGGGTGCGTTCGATAGTGGGAATAAATCCAAAAATACCAATAGAACCGGTGATGGTGGTAGGGCGCGCCCAAATTTCATCAGCGTTAGCTGAAATCCAATAACCGCCAGATGCGGCATAAGTTCCCATGGAAACAATCAATGGTAAGCCTTGATCTTTGGCTTTAATCAACTCTTCACGGATGATCTCTGAGGCAAATGCACTTCCTCCGGGGCTATCAACACGTAATACGATAGCTGCTGTATTTTCGTTAGTACGGGCTTGTCTAATTTTATAAGCAACCGTGTCCCCACCAATCATGCCTTCTTTTTGCTTTCCATCCACTATGGCACCTTTAGCAACAATCACCGCTACTTTTTTAGTGTTGGGATTTTCAATATCAAAAGGCGCTTTGATAGCTTTTAAATACTGTGAATGATTAATTTGTTTGTATGAGGTTTTCTTTTCGTTTTCGCCAACTTTTTCAATCATCATGGCTCTGAAATCTGGGCGAGACATCACGCCATCAATCAATTTTTGCTCAACCGCAAGCTTTGCAAAGTCACCACCAGAGGTTTTCATCGATTCGGCAAAACCATTGATTTGTGAGTCGATTGAGTCAGCGTCAATACCTCTTGCTGCTGCAACATCAGTTTTATAAGCTGTCCACATATCCGTTAAAAAGGCCATGTTGGCTTCTTTTGCGTATTCCGACATATCATCACGCAAATAGGGCTCAATCGCACTTTTGTATTTACCCACCTTAAATACGTTTGGCGTAACTTTAAGGTTTTCAAGCATTGCGGCGTAATAAGTACGAACGCGGCTGTAGCCTTCTAAAAATACAGCGCCGTAAGGGTGTAAATAAACTTCATCAGCTTGTGCGGCTAAATAGTATTGAGCTTGAGAGTAGTAATCGCCCATAGAGACAACTTTTTTACCGCTGGTTTTGAAATCGGCAATCGCATCGCGAAGCATTTCAAGCATGGCAGGACCAACGCTAACAATCCCTTGAGGGTACATAGCAATCATGGTGATGCGATCATCGTCTTTGGCGTTTCGAAGCACTTCAATTAAATCGTAAATATTTTCTTCTTTTGGGTCTTTGTTACCCATCGCTTCTTCTAAAGCTTTAGCAACCGGATCTTTATAGGCTGGTTGCTCGGTAATGATGCCAGAAGGAGCAAAAACCAGAGCGGCGCCTTCAGGAACTTTAACTTTATCGCCATCAGAAAAGATTCCGATAATAAACGAAATGGAGATCACTAAGGCGATCAATCCGAACAAAACTCGACGATTAACATCAAATATACGCCACAAGTAATAAAAGCTGCGACCAATCATACCGTTTGGTTTTTCCACAATAACTCCCTAAAAGTTAGGTAAATCAATTAGTTAATATATATAGTTAAAGTAAACTCTGTTTAAAGCTCGAGATTATCTTTAATAACGGGTGTAACAGTATGAAAAAAAGAAGATTTATTACAGTGAAAAGGCGTTTCAAAATGTAATGAAATGTGAAGTTATGTTTGGCATTGACTGGATTTATTCACGATCCACTGATATCTTTGCGTAACGTGGTACGACCAGAGATACTTATGCAACCGAATGCTTTCTACCCCAAATTATTAGAACCGTTAGATTTAGGCTTCACTCAACTAAAAAATCGAGTCTTAATGGGCTCAATGCACACTGGACTAGAAGAGGAAAAGGGCGGGTTTGAAAAGATGGCCGCTTATTTCGCTGCGCGTGCTAAAGGCGGCGTTGGCCTAATGGTAACAGGGGGTATTTCGCCTAATTTTAGAGGCCGTTTGGCTCCTCATTCATCACAACTTTCTAATCGGTTTCAAATCAACAAACATAAAATTGTTACCGACGCGGTTCATCAAGCGGGTGGCAAAATTGCGCTACAAATTCTGCATGGTGGTCGATACTCTTATCACCCACTTAATTGCGGACCGAGCGCGATTAAAGCCCCGATCAATCCATTTAAACCTAAAGCATTAAGTAATAGGGGGGTTAGAACCACTATTAAACACTACGCGCGCTGCGCCAAACTTGCCCAAACTGCAGGTTATGATGGTGTTGAAGTCATGGGCTCAGAAGGCTATTTAATTAACCAATTTATATGCGAGCGCACCAATAAGCGCAGCGATGAATGGGGCGGCAGTTATCAAAATAGAATTCGGTTTCCGATTGAAATAGTGAAAGCCATTCGCGCATCAGTCGGTGAAAACTTTATTATTATTTATCGGCTTTCGATGCTCGATTTGGTTGAACAAGGATCAAGTTGGGAGGAGGTAGTTGAACTGGCCAAAGCGATTGAAGCTGCTGGGGCTACCATAATCAATACCGGAATAGGTTGGCATGAAGCTAGGGTTCCAACTATTGCTACATCAGTTCCACGTGGCGCGTTTACTTGGGTAACCAGAAGACTAAAAGATGAAGTCAAGATCCCATTAATCACCACAAATCGTATTAATACGCCCGATGTTGCAGAGGGTATTTTAGTTCAAGGCGATGCGGATATGGTGTCTATGGCAAGGCCTTTTTTGGCGGATCCAGACTTTGTGAATAAGGCCGAGCAAGGTCGTCCACAAGATATCAATATCTGTATCGGTTGTAATCAAGCTTGCCTTGATCATGTATTTCAACAAAAGCGAGCCACTTGTTTGGTGAATCCTAGGGCTTGTTATGAAACTGAATTGATCGCAAAACCCATTTTGAAGAGAAAAAAACTGGCAGTTGTTGGGGCTGGGCCATCGGGAATGGCTTTTGCGATCGAAGCGCAGCAGCGAGGACACCAAGTAGTCTTATTCGATAAGGCCGACAAGATTGGCGGACAATTCAATATTGCCAAGCAAATTCCGGGAAAAGAAGAGTTTTTTGGCATGGTGGATTATTTTTCCGGACAAATCAAACAGTTAAGTATTGATGTGCACTTAAATACAGAGGTCGATGCGACTCATTTAATCGAAGAAAAGTTTGATGAAGTTATTTTGGCGACTGGAGTGTTACCTAGAATTCCTAAAATTAATGGCATTGAACATGAAAAAGTACTGACGTATTTGGATGTACTGCGTGATAAAAAACCGGTTGGACAAAAGGTTGCTGTTATTGGCGGCGGGGGGATTGGATTTGATGTCGCGGAATACCTAACTCATTCCGGCGAGTCTTTAACATTAAGAAACGACGCTTGGCTAAGAGAGTGGGGCGTTGACAAAGAATATAAGGAAAGGGGCGGTTTATTGGCTGAACCCCATATTGAAGATTCTCCACGTGAGGTAACTATGTTCCAACGTAAGGCAACCAAAATGGGCAAAGGCCTTGGCAAAACAACCGGTTGGATCCATCGAGCTACTTTGAAAAATAAAAAAGTAAAAATGATTTCTAACTGTGAGTATCTCAAGATTGACGATGCAGGCTTGCATGTAAAGATTGATGGTCAACCTAAGCTGTTTGATGTAGACCATGTTATTTTATGCGCAGGCCAAGAACCACTGCGAGCTTTGCAACAGCCTCTTGTCGATGCAGGAATACCGGTGCATCTTATTGGTGGAGCCGATGTGGCTGCCGAACTCGATGCGAAACGAGCTATTCGACAAGGCACTGAGCTTGCTTTAACTATTTAATACGGATTATCAGATTCATTTGTTTTGTTAAGCAATTCTTGCAACAATTAAAGGGCTTCAATGGAAGCCCTTTTTCATTTCCTAATTAATCACAGCCTTGAATTCAAAGTACCCAATGAAAATTACCGGAACGCTAAAAAAACTCAAATCACATCTTGCTTCGCCAGTTGAATATCAACTGCCATTATCTGATCAGTTAGTTGATCTTAATCCATTGATTGGTCAGCAGATCAGGTTGACTCATACCGGTAATATTTTTTGTTGCCACTGTGGAAGTAAAACCAATAAAAGCTTTTCGCAGGGGTTTTGTTTTCCATGTATGCGCAAATTGGCACAGTGCGATATGTGCATTATGAAACCAGAAACTTGTCATTTTGATCAAGGTACCTGTAGAGAACCCGATTGGGCACAAACGCATTGTTTTGTTGACCATTTTGTTTATTTGTCTAACACCAGTGGTGTGAAAGTAGGCATAACCCGTCATTCGCAAATTCCAACTCGATGGATTGATCAAGGTGCGACTCAAGGACTGATTATTTTTAAGGTGCGTACACGTAAACAATCCGGATTGGTCGAAACCTTATTTAAAGAAGAAGTTGCCGATAAAACCAATTGGCGTCAAATGCTAAAGGGTGATGGTGAGCCACTCGATTTAAACTTAATTGCTCAACAAATCAGGCAAAAATTAGAGTTGCGATTGCAGGCAATGGTTAGGAGTAATCAATTAGAAGGCTTAGAAAGAATTCAATCTGAAACTCAAGAAATTAACTATCCGGTAGAGAAATTTCCAAGCAAAATTGTTTCGCTTAATTTTGATAAGAACCCCATGGTTAAAGGGCGTTTACAAGGCATAAAAGGACAGTATTTGTTTTTTGATACCGGCGTTATCAATATTCGAAAATTTACTTCTTACGAAGTCGAGTTTGAAAGTTAAATAAGGATACTCTATGAA
>JBFHSP010000116.1:0-9375 GCA_041591085.1 Kangiellaceae bacterium
TTGCCATTACTGTGAGTGCAAAACAAACATTACATACCGAACGTTCCTTATATCGAAATATTTCAGTAACTCAAGATCGATATTTAAGATGTATGGTTTTTGAAACCCGAAAAGTTAATCCTCCTTACCAAACATGTGTCGATCAACGTGATAAACAGAAACTGGTTTTTTCGTATACTAAACTCACATTATCAGGGCTGCTTTATAATCCTTCGCCTAAGAATATTCTCGTAATTGGTTTAGGTGGAGGCACTTTACCTATTACTTTGCATCAACTTATTCCTGAAGCCACTATAACGTCAGTTGAAATTGATCCCGCAGTCATCAAACTTGCAAAACAATATTTTGATTATTTTGAGAACAACCAATTACGCACCGAAGCAATAGACGGGCGACTGTTTGCCAAACGGGCTAGTCTAAAAAAATTACAATACGATTGGATTATACTGGATGCGTTTAATGGCGATTATATACCGGAACATTTAATGACTCAGGAGTTTTTACAAGAAATAAAGTCGATATTAACGCCTGATGGAATTGTAACCGCTAACACATTTAGCGATAGCAAATTGTATCAATATGAGTCTGCTACCTACCATTCCGTGTTTGGTGACTATTATAATGTACGTCAAAGGAACTCTGGTAATCGAATTATTCTTGCTGCAAACCAAAGCGTCTTGAAAACCATTGATAAGATTGAACCATCGGTTGCGTTATTTAAAGAAGCTTTTAAACCGTATGGAGTCGATGCTGAGTGGCTAATACATCAATTCGAACTTGATGATGTTTGGCTTAAAGATAGTCCGGTACTTACCGATCAATACTCTCCCGCGAATTTATTAAAACATAACAACTGAAAAGCAAAAAACAAAAAAAGCCGATCCTAAAATGTGATCGGCTTTCTTATTCGAGCTCAGACTTAATTAAGCATTAAGCGCTTGATCAATATCTTGTTTTAAATCGTCGATATCTTCAATACCGACTGACAACCTTACTAATGAATCGGTAATGCCAAGCTTTTCTCTAGTTTCAACCGGCACTGACGCATGAGTCATAATGGCAGGATGATTGACCAAGCTTTCAACCCCACCTAAACTTTCTGCTAACGCGAACAACTTTAAATTTTCCATAAACTTAGAAGCTTGTTCCAGACCACCTTTAACAACAACCGAAATCATTCCTCCAAACCCTGTCATTTGAGATTTAGCTAATTCATGCTGAGGATGACTTGCGATGCCCGGATAAATCACTTTCTCGATTTTATCATGATGACTTAACCACTCGGCCAATGCTTGTCCATTGGCATTATGAGCTTTCATACGAAGCGCTAAAGTTTTTAAGCCACGCAATGCCAAATAGCTATCGAATGGCCCAGCAATTGCACCTGCTGAGTTCTGCAAAAAAGCGACTTGCTCTTGCAGCTCTTTATTTGAGCCGACTACGGCAATACCGCCGACCATATCAGAGTGGCCGTTGATGTATTTAGTGGCCGAATGCATCACAATATCAAAACCTAATTCAATCGGTCTTTGATTGAATGGCGTGGCAAAAGTATTGTCTGCAACTGAAATTAACCCGTGTTTTTTGGCAAAAGCTGCGATCGCTTTGAAATCGACCAGTTTCAACATTGGATTCGTTGGGCTCTCAACCCAAATCATTTTTGTGTTGGGTTTTAAATGCTTTTCTAACTCATTTAAATTAGACAGGTCGGCAAAACTAAACTCTAAATTTGCAGTTCTCTTACGAACCTTATCAAATAGTCTAAAAGTACCACCATATAAATCATCCATTGCAATAATATGATCACCGGAGTTTACAAGTTCCAACAATGTAGCGGTTGCAGCCATACCAGAAGCAAACGCAAAACCTCGTTCTCCTCCTTCTAAATCTGCAATGCAACGCTCATAAGCAAAACGCGTTGGATTTTGAGTTCGAGAATACTCAAAACCGGTGTGTTTACCGGGACTTTCTTGCACATAAGTGGACGTTTGATAAATAGGCGGCATGACCGCACCCGTTGTTGGACAAGGTGATTGCCCCGCGTGAATTGTGCGAGTTGCGAAGGATAAATCTTTTCGATTAGACATATTGTTTTCCAAATAATGATTAATTTTAAGTCGTTATAAACTTGTCCATTAAGACTCAAAGTAAATTATTTTGTTTCATCCATTCATCGTTATACATTTTAGAAAGATAACGATTGCCAGTATCACATAACAGCGTGACTACATTTTTTGGCTCTGTTTGTTGTTTACAGTATTTTAGCGCACCGGCTAATAAAGTTCCGCTCGATGAACCACCCATCATGCCTTCTTTTAACAATAACTCTCTGGCAGCGTGAAGCGCTTCTTTGTCATTAACGGTAAAAGCATGATCAATTAAGCTCATATCGCAAATATCCGGAATAAAATCTTCTCCAATTCCTTCAACCAACCAACTCCCAGGTTCGATAAACTCACCCGTATTGTGATAATGAGTAAGAATTGATCCTTCCGGATCGGCAAGCACCATTTCAACGTTAGGATTTTTCTGTTTTAAGTACTTTCCAACTCCCGTTAGGGTTCCACCGGATCCTACCCCACACACAAATGCATCAACTTTACCATTCAGATCTCGCCAAATTTCTGGGGCAGTTGTTTCAAAATGAGCCTGCCAATTTGCTGGGTTAGCAAACTGGTTAATATAATACGCCCCCTGCTCTTTTGATATTCTGGCTGCCACATCCTGATAATACTCAGGGTGACCCTTAACTACATCAGACCGTGTACGGATGACTTCAGCACCTAATGCTCTTAGGTTGTATTCCTTTTCCATACTCATTTTGTCTGGCATAACGATAAGAAGTTTATATCCTTTTTGTGCCGCTACCAGCGCTAATCCTAAGCCGGTATTACCAGCGGTAGCTTCAATCAAGGTATCTCCCGGTTTAATATCCCCTTGTTGCTCAGCTTTATTAATCATACTTAGTGCGATTCGATCTTTGATCGAATTTCCTGGATTTTCCGACTCGAGCTTTAAATACAGATTACAAACACCGGTATCGAGCTTATTTACCTTTAACAGGCGTGTATTACCGATCATGTCCAAAACGGAATTAAAAACTGCCATGATTTACCTTGAATAGTTTTGATTGGATGGAAAATTGAGGCGTAATGTATCACAAAGTAGAAATTAACACATTCTTAACCCCCTAATTTGCTTTCAAATGCGCTAGAATAAAAGGACTAATAGTTAATGGAAATAATGATGCGTAATTTACTTCTTCTAAGCAGTTCTAAGAAAGGAAACGGTGCATATTTAGAGTCATGTCTAGGTCCAATTGAGGCATTTTTAAACGCCTCAAAAGTTAAAGCTAGAAAAGCGGCTTTTATTCCTTATGCTGGGGTGACCATAGAATATGATCAATATGAATCGATGGTTCAAACGGCTCTAAAGCCCCTTAATATTGAATTGCAATCTGTACATCATAATAGTGATCCTGAATCGATTATTAAACATACTGACTTTATCCTTGTCGGTGGAGGCAACACCTTTCATTTACTTCATCAGCTTTACACTTTTGATTTAGTCGGAGTTATTCGAGAAAAGGTGATGAAAGGGATGCCTTATATTGGATGGAGTGCAGGTTCTAATATTGCGACTCCCAGTATAAAAACGACTAATGACATGCCCATAATTCAACCGCCTTCGTTTCACGCTTTGCATATGGTGCCATTTCAAATTAATCCACATTACTTAGATCAGCATCCTCCTGGATTTAATGGAGAAACACGAGAGCAACGTCTACAAGAATTTCAAGTAGTTAACCCATATAGTGATGTGGTGGCTTTACCGGAAGGAACTGGCATTCAAATGTTGAGTGATAAAGTGAGCTTGATTGGCGACGAAACCATCTTTCACTTTAAACAAGGCGTTAAGAAACCATTAACCAAAGAAGTCTTACAAGAAATCATCAACACAGAAGAGCTTTAAGCTCTTCTGTTACCACTTGAAATGAGGGGCGACCCTTTAAGCAATAGAGTTAATCAAACGAATTATGCTGGTTGACTCATTCTTTCAAGAATTTTGTCGAGCTTTTCCTTAAGCGTGATGGCTGAAAAGGGTTTAACAATATAACCATTAACCCCTGCTTGCGCGGCTTGGATGATTTGCTCTTTTCTCGACTCCGCAGTCACCATTAAAACAGGCAATGTGTTAAACCCACTTTGTTTACGGATTTCTTGCAATAACTCAATTCCGGTCATTACTGGCATATTCCAATCGGTGATGACAAAATCGATTGAACCATTTTTGATAATTTTAAGCGCTTCCTTTCCGTCCTCTGCTTCCACTACATCGTCAAATCCTATATCTCTTAACAGATTTTTAATGATACGACGCATGGTCGAAAAGTCGTCTACTACTAAAAAGCGCATTAATTTACCCAAATATTATTGATTGAAAAAGCGAGCATATTTTATCCATCTGTTAAGTGTTTACAAGCTTTAATTACACCTTGATACATAATTGCTGACTTCACTCTATCAGATGAATTTAATCGCGTTTTCTGGTATTGTTCGCCCCCATTAAGAGGCTACTTTATTCTTTATCGAAGATGACGCTCGATTCTCAAAAAGACAACATTTACAGCGAACCAAAGTCGGTTCAGCCTTTTGCGTTTGATCAGCAAGTAGCGGCAGTATTTCCCGACATGATTAAGCGCTCAGTGCCAGCTTACAGCACCATTATTGATGGTATCAGTAACTTAAGCTCTCGATTCTATCAACCCAATACCAATGCATATGATTTAGGCTGCAGCTTAGGAGCGGCAACATTAGCAATCAGTCATGGAATTGAAAAGTCAATTGATTCAAAGGCCAATCCACAAGGCATTATTCATGGTATCGATAATTCTGAAGCCATGGTTGAGCGTTGCAAAATAGTGGTCGACTCTTACAAGCACGCTTTACCTATTAAAATTCAATGTGATGATATATTAAATACTGACATTCAAAATGCTTCGATTGTTGTATTAAACTTTACTTTGCAATTTGTTCCAATGGCGCAGCGATTAACCCTTATTAATCATATCTATAATGGTTTGAACTCAGGTGGGATACTTATTCTTTCTGAAAAGTTTATGATAGAAAATGAGGTACTGAATAAGACGTTCATCGATTTACATCACGACTTTAAACGCCAAAATGGCTATAGCGATCTAGAAATATCACAAAAGAGAAATGCGCTTGAGAATGTACTCATCCCTGAAACCATTTCGACCCATAAAGCTCGTTGCTTAAAAGCAGGTTTCAAGGCATTTGAAACTTGGCAGCAACATCTCAACTTTGCTTCATTTGTGGCAATTAAATGATTGAATTTAAAGACTTCTTTACCGATCTGAGTAATACTCGGCTTCATTTTTTGGCTGATGCACTTCGCGCAGGCCTGACCAAACGCTTCGAAGATTATACTCACGGTGAGCTGGATGAATGGGTAGAACTGTTAAAAGCGCTACCGCAAGTGAAAGCTCCTTTAATTGAACTAAAAAGCAAAGTATCCATTGGACAATCAAGCGATTTAGACCAACAACAATCAGCCTCATTTAAGTCTCTTCTTATGAACCTTCATCCGTGGAGAAAAGGCCCTTTTGACTTATTTGGTACCCACATTGATACTGAATGGCGCTCTGATTGGAAATGGGATCGACTTCTTCCACACATCAGTCCATTAAAAGATAGGCTGGTACTCGACGTTGGCTGTGGCAATGGCTATCACTGTTTTCGAATGCTAGGAGAGCAAGCTCAGTTAGTATTGGGTATCGATCCATCGCAAAAATTCTTAATGCAATTTCAAGTATTCAAACAATACTTAAAAAATATGCCTGTGCACTTGTTGCCGATTGGCATTGAATACTTACCTGAATCACTTGGAAAACAAGGATTCGACACGGTTTTTTCCATGGGAGTTTTATACCATCGCCGCTCACCTATTGAGCATTTACAGCATTTAAAAAATCTTACTCGACCGGGTGGTGAGTTAATCTTAGAAACACTTGTTGTTGAGGGCGACGAAAACACAGCTTTTATACCAACCGATCGTTATGCACAAATGCGCAACGTTTGGTTTTTACCCTCTGCTCTAGCGCTCGAAAAATGGTTAAAAAGATTAGGCTTTAGCCAAGTTAAAACAGTCGATGTCAATCAAACATCGGTTGAAGAGCAGCGGGCTACCGATTGGATGACTTTTCATTCGTTAAGCGATTATCTTGCTAAAGATGACATTAACAAAACCATTGAAGGTCACCCAGCACCGAAACGAGCGATTATTGTCGCGACGAATTGATTGATTATGTCGGTCAGTATTGAGTTATGCATTGTTGCCGAAACAGCGGATTACTTTGTAATTAACAAGCCAAGCGGTCTTCCTTCGGTACCAGGAAAAAATCCTCATTTTCCACAATCCGTTTTTAGCTTATTGCAACAGTTCGCCCCGCCTATTTATGTGGTACATCGATTAGATATCAATACGTCAGGACTTATTGTGTTTGCCAGAACCATTAAAGCTCAGCGCGAACTCAGTATTCAGTTTCAAAACAGAAAGGTGCAAAAAAGCTATTTAGCATGGGTTAACGGACAGCCGAGTAGCGAACTGGGCAGTATCGAATATCCAATTATTACCGATTGGCAAAATAGACCTAAACAACAGATTTGTTTTCACCAAGGTAAGCCTTCTTTAACCCACTTTAAAGTGCTCACCACTAAAAAATCCGATAGTAAATTAATTTGCTTTAAATCAACTCCCACATTTATGCCACTCATTCTAAACAAACAGCCTCAATTAAATCAGATGAGTTTAGTTGCCTTTAAACCGATTACCGGACGTTCGCATCAACTTAGAATTCATAGTGCCTCAACTGGACATCCAATTATCGGTTGTAAGTTGTATGGATACGGAAACGCCACTTCCGAACTGATGCTACACTCTAATTCAATTCAATTTTTTGCACCTGGTTCAAATAAGGAGGTTCGGTTTAGCGTGAGACCTAATTGGAATAGCATCTTTAAATTGGACTCTTCATTTATCCAGCCCCGGTTAATCAATGAGTACATTCTATGAACTTTTATGATTTTTTTGCATCCTTTAATGCAAGCTCTAACAACGATGTCAAACTTAAGCAGTCAAAACTTACTTCATTCAGGTTATTCGACTGCCGGTTTTCTTTAGCGGACATTCAGTGGGGCCGAAAAACCTTTAACCAAACGAGTTTACCCAATGCCGAGTATTTGCATTTAGATGATGATCTTTCTGGAGTCAAAAACGCTTCGACTGGCCGACACCCTTTACCATCAAAGGCTCAACTCGATAACCTATTGAATCGATATAAACTAACTAAAGACTCTCCAATTGTGGTATTCGACGGTGGAGAGCTTGCCTTTGCAGCAAGAGCATGGCTAATTTTTCAACTCGCTGGGTGTAATAACGTTAAAATTCTGTTTGAAGGTTATCCCCATAAGTCCAACCGTGAGTTTTTACCAAGTGAGATATGGCTAACTCAAAACCCCTTCAATATTTTTGTAGAACCAGCCCTATTGCAACTCGTTTCAATTAAACAACTTAACCACGCCGATCAATGTTTAATCGATGCTAGAGAGTCAGCACGATTCAAAGGCGAACAAGAACCGATTGATCCGGTAGCTGGAACAATTGCAAACGCGAAAAACGTGCCTTGGCTTGACTTGAAATCAGCTTCAATTGGCAACTGGCAGGACGCAAGCTGGCATAAAGAACGGTATTCAAAGATTGCTCCTACATTCCAATCCTTTTGTCATTTTTGCGGCTCTGGAGTCACCGCCATTCCCAACTTGATTTCGGCTCTTTTGGCTTTTAACCAAGCACAAAAGCTCTATATAGGTGGCTGGAGTGAATATTATAAATCGATTGATCAGCCAAAACGCCCTTAAAACAAACGATTAAAACTTGAGGAAAATCTTAGATTTGTGAAGTAAGTCCCTCTCAGTGCTTGTTTTTTTTGCGTTTTTTATCATAATGATACTTTAGTCTCAGCTAATTCCAGCTTTAATTTTTAGGCGTAGTATGCATTTAAAAACCCAACAAATTTCTATCTCAAACTTAGAGATTGGAATGTACATCTCTCGATTAGATGTGCCTTGGGTCAAAACACCTTTCCCTATTCAAGGGTTCTATATTACATCACAAGAAGAAATTAACCTCCTTGGGCAATACTGTAAGCATGTATTTATTGATACATTGCTCAGTAAAGTTGAAAGCGTTGCAATAAAACACGCTAAATTATCTAAGTCGGGAAAACAAATTGATCCCAAACTTGAAAGACTGATGAATGAAAAAGCGCGGATGAAATCGCGTGTCGAATCTTATCAGGTTACTGCTACCATCAAAAAAGAATTAAAAACCGCAGAAAAAGTCTACTCCAATGTGACTCACGCCATTTCAGAAGCTATATCTCAGCTAGAAAATGGCGAGCCAGTTCGAGTAAATAGTGTTGAAAAAAGTGTCCATAAAATGGTGGACAGTGTCATTCGAAACCCCGATGCACTCGTTTGGATGTGCCGTATTCGTCAAGAGAATGCGCATCTATTCGAGAGTTCAATTCGCGCTTCAGTTTGGGGGTTAGTTTTTGCGAGGCACCTTGGACTTTCTAGGAAAGACTTAAAAGATGTCGGAGCTGCATTAATTCTATCAGCCATCGGTAAATCAAAGTTACCACGAGAATTGCATATCGGTGAGCTTGAAGAGTCTGAAATGGCCGCTTACCAAAAACACATTAATAAAACTTTAGAAGAACTTGAGTTCATGGGGCAGATGAATGGTCAGATTAAATTCATTATCAGTAATTATTGCGAAAGAAATAATGGCTCAGGATTTCCGCGCGGATTAATTGGAAATAGAATTCCATTTTTGGCGCGAGTTGCAGGACTTGCCGACTACTATGAACAACTGATTAATCCAAGACCCGGTATCGAAGCACTAACTCCAGTCGAAGCCGTTGCTAATCTTTATCATAATCGTGGAATTCTATTTCAACGTGAAATCATTGAAGCTTTTATTCAAGCCATTGGCATATATCCAACCGGCTCTTTAGTAGAGCTATCTGATCACTCTGTTGGCGTTGTACTTGAGCAAAAAGAAAAAGCTCGGTTGCGCCCTAAAGTAGCACTGGTTAAAAACACTTATGGTATCGACTTGGAAGAATCTAAAATAATTGATTTATCCGACTCACCTTCTGATATAAATGGTTCTCCCCTTGAAGTAATGCAAAGCTTACCTTCCTCTGCTGTCGATGTGAACAGTGATATCTTAACGGACAAACTATTTGGCTTTAAATGGTTTGGAGTTGCTTAGCAAGCACCTTTAAAA
>JBFHSP010000117.1:0-9103 GCA_041591085.1 Kangiellaceae bacterium
ACTTCATCCAAGCATATTGCTCTATATTTTGCTGCGCTCCTTTAAGCCACCATAACTCGATAAGACGCTTTTCAGCTTCGGCAGCAATTAAATTATCAGTGTGATGGGTAGCAAAATAAATAAAATGTTCAATCGAATCAATACTTGTCCAATACTGATGTTCAGATAATCCAAATAATGGCTTAGAAAAACGGCTTAATAGTGTTTCTCTACTATAGTCAAAGTTAATCCCTTCAAAAATTCCAACGTTATCTAACTGCTTCAATACAGTTAAAAATACCTGTTCATTAAATGCCACTTGTTTTGGAAATCGCTCAAAAAATGCAGTGTCTTTTATGCTAATCTCTCTATTCCACGCTAAAACTTGCTCCCTTATCACTCGATTATGACTATGCTCAAGTTGATTCATTACTTTTGCTAGCTGTGTGTCAGGTTCAGATAATAACGCACTGGTGAAGTCCAGTTCGGAAATTTTTGGTTCTTGAGAACTAAGATATTCGATCTTAAATATTTGTTCATTATCAGAGGTGACCAACAACTTAAAGGTTCCATCAAGCGACAGGTTTATGATCGATTCATCCGCATAATAATCTGTGTTATTTGGTTTCGATAATCGCAGTAGTTTCTTATTACCTTTGTCATTCGTTTGAGCTTTATAGGGTAGATAAAAAGTTAAGGTACACCGGTGGTCTTTCGCAGAAAAGCACCATGCAGCATACTCAGGAGTGCGTAAACGGGTTAACCGAATAATAGTATCTGACTTAAAAGACTGTGACCCAAAACTCAAGCTACCCCGCCCTTGTTTTAAGTACCGCTCTTCGGGTGGATTATCCCAACGTAATCTTGTTGTTTGCTGTGTTGGCTGAAGATCAGGGGCTTCGATTTCAACGGCAGCGATAAAATCACTCTTTTCAATAGGATGAATAGTCCTAAAGAACGTTGTCTGTTCCCGTTGCTTTGCTTTTGTTTTTGCTACCGAAACACTATCAGCGGCAACTTTATGAGCCAAAGCTGAAAATTGAGGCAATTCATATTCGTTAGCGGAAAATAATAGGCTTTTATTTTTATCAATAGCTAAAAATCGTACAATTCCGGGCGAAGAGAATTTAAATTGTATGGGCGCATTGTTTGGAATTGTAATTTCAGACAATGCCGCCAACGACCATGCCGTATCACAGCTAGATAAACAGAGATCTGCTTGCCATAACGCGTGATAGTCTCGCGCAAGCTCAATATCAAGATTAATCCAATCGTTGTTTAGAAGGTAAGAGACACGAATAGTAGGATTGATTGCAAGTTCTGCACTCCATGGCATTCGTATGTCGAGTAAAATGCTTTGATTGTCATTTGGTTGCACGATCACTTTGCCATTAATCGGAATCTTTAAGTAATCTTGTTGTTCATAATATTCATGAGATAAAACAACCGGCGTCAATGGCACTAAAGAATCATCAGACGGCAAACCACTGGTGGAATTTTGCAAGAGAGAATGAGAGGACTGAGTTAAATGGAAGGCTTGTAACGACTTTGCTCGATCTAGGGAGTGCGCGCTTGATTGCGCTTCTCCAATATATGCAGCAATTGTATCAATTTGATTTTCATAAGATTTATCAACTGCAATTATAATCGACTGCTCTTTGGTAAAGTAAAATAACTCTTTGGTTTTTGGTGTGTCTTGGTTAGGTTGGATGGTTGCTTTAATGGGCAATAGCTCAGAATACAAACCAGATTCATGCCTCGCTTGAAATACCGATAAATTCATTTGGCCAAAATCAGTGTTGGCCAGCGTTGGATCCATTGTAAGGCGAAGCCATGTGTGTGGGTGTTTTACCTCCCAATACACTTTGTCGGAAAGATTAAACTCTTTAGTTAGTCGATTTAAAGTAAATTGGGCCTTTTGTTCTAGAGGGATAATTTCTGCGGGGTACCATCGCCACTTGTCTGTAACTGATGCTTGATCGGTTAACGCCTTAGCGCCAGATAGCCAACTTAAAGACAACAATAAGAGCGAACACAATCGTAAGGCCGAAATCATAGAGTTATTCCTGAGACGTCAACTGTAGAATGCAATCGAGCATGAGTTGATTATCTTCGGGGTTATTCATTAATCGATATCGCATTGAGTCGGATATTTCTATATGAATATAATGTTGATAGCGCTGTGCAAGTGCTCTGCTTGTTTGGCTTTTGGTAGCGCCTAGCTCGTTAACTTCATTGGGAAAAATGTAACTCAATGCATTTAGTTTATTGTTTAAACACTGCTTTAAGTTGTTTGAAATGGTTGTCGGTTTTATAAGCCCCTTTTGTCCGTGACTAATAATGAAATCTGCTTTTTTACCGAATACAGAACTTCTTTTTTCACTATTGAATCCATGAACTTGAATAATTAATCCGTTGTTATGGCTGGCTAAATAACCGGTGCTTACAGCAACCAATGGATTCGGCTCTGCCGATGAAAAATCAGAATCCAAAGTATCTGCTAGATTTTTTCCTAAATATCGATTGACCGAGTTCATAAATACCCAACCAAGCTTGCCTGATTGCCACCAGGAATCAACAATGTGCCCGGTATATTGATCGAAAAAGCGATGAGGAGCCTGAATAAAAAGATTTTGTTGCCCCTTTTGATTAAAGGCAATTTGCCCCCAGCCAAGCGCTTGTTCAGACAGATAAATTTGAACCGCTTTATCTGCAGCAATAAATTGCGGCTGATAAAACTTTGACTCAAAGCCTTGACTAGTTGCAGCGCTGAAACTTTTAAACTGCTGTAACAACCTATTAAACTCTTCGAGCTTCATAGGTTGATATGCTTCGCCACTCCTTAACTTTTCTAATTGCAAGCTTGGGTATTCTGCAACATTGGACATAGACGGCGCCATAGAGGATAAACCACATATCAAGAATACAAAAACAAAGCGTTGCTTAATTCTCATCGTCGAGCACCTCATTGTATCGCGAAACTTTTCGTTCTAGCCCTTCTTGTAAATAACCAATTGAGACGTAGCCAGACTGCTGCTCGTTTAAGCTTAAGCGAATTAAATAATTTCCAGGTGCAATATCATCACCTAACCAAAAGCCAAATTTTATAGTTTCCGACAATTGATCTCTGCTTCTATTAAGAACTCTAAACCGATCATTGCGTTCAAGCGGATTCCAATCAAATTTTTGTATGGGAATGGTGTGACGATCATATTGCCCTAACTGATGCTGCGCTAATAGTTCAATCGTTAAGGATACTGGTTGCATAGCTCTATCAGTAACTAGGCTGTTGTACAAGATACCGAGCCATTCCGACTGATTGCTTTTTGCGACCGAGAAAACAATCTCTTTTTCAACCGAATAAGCTTCTCTTGTACGTAGGTTTAACGAAGAGTTGGTTGGTTGTGTAAAATTAATAAACCACTCAATAGACTCTGTAGCAGTATGCTTTATCGTAAGCTGTTTGTTCCCAACTTTCATATTTGGTAACAGCAATTTTCCGGATGTACCTGCTATTCGCTTTTTAAGTAGAGGTTTATTATCAGCCAGTATAACGACATCGACAGGCTCTTTAGCTGTTCGAAAAAACAACATACTCGGACTGATAATCATTCGATCTTTCGCATCTGCAAAAATGATGTGACCGTTTTTCGGTACTGCGTTGTAAATCAAAGAGCTTGCTTCTGTTTGCTCTTCTACTTGTACGGGCTCTATCAATTCGAATTTAGCCAACCTTTTTTGTGTATTAAGTGCGACAAAGCGTTCAAGTGGAGAAGATCGTTTTTCTGATTCTTCAGGAAACGGTCGAGTCCATTGAATATTAAACGCTTTCGCTTTATTGTTCTGATCATTAAATGGTTTTAATGAAAACCATTTAAGCGCCAACGGATCGTTAGTAGCCCACCATTGACTGCTTGGATTTTGTCGATAAGCTAATTCAAACGGCCTAGAATATACATTTAACAATGCCTGCGCTCTATTTGAGGTAAAAACAAGTTTTGTAGTTTTTGCCGGTAGAATGAGATACACCCTCGTAACATCAGTAATGGTCAAATGATCTGCCGCAAATAACAGGCGCTCATATGGATTGTTATCATTTCTTAGGAAAATCGCATCATTCAGTAATACGTTGTTATTTTCGTCGCGCGCAGACCAGTTAATTTTTTCAAATTCGCCAGTCTTTGAGCTGATTAATTTTCTTGCGTCTACTCGTATCACTCTAAAAGCGGATTTAACTGGTTCAAGGTTATAAATGACTGGAGAAAACAGAGAGAGCCCCCAAGCGGTTCTAGTGTTTATTGGGTTGTCTAACGGTTGGTTGTTGCGATTAAAAAATTTCAATTCACAAGTGGAGCTGGTTGTAATTTCATACAACCCATGTTTAATTGGTAGCTCCCATTGTTCATTCCGCTCGAGGTTGAATTTCCAATCGCTTGTTGTCAATGCTTTACTGTGTTTGAATCGAACCGCTAGTTGGGAGGATAACGCTGCAGCATCAACAGGTACACAGCTGAATGAGTGGTATGCATCTTCATCGGAACTAAAAAACGTATAAGCATCGTTAGAACTTAATAATTTTCTTGGGTCGACTGCGTTATTAGTTGCTTCTGCAAAACCAGTGTTTTGAGAGCGAATAAACAACCAAGTCGAATCAAATTCTTTGCCTTCCTCTCCAAGTGGGCCAATGGCTTTCCAGCCATAGGAAAGGCGGTGTATTCTTTCATCAAACGGGATTAAATCGGGTGGGTAAATATGCCCTTCCATTACTTCTTGCTGTTGCTCCTTGCTCATTCGAATCCATTCCAGCTGTGCATCCTTAGCCGAGCGTTGTTCTAGCATGTAGAGCCTAATTGCAAGTTTATTTGAATCTCCTCGTAATGAAATTTCAAGGTTATTGCCAAATTTTAAATTAGGTTCAATTACGAAATTTGCAGTAGATGTTGCGGGAAGCGATTCGACTTCACCAAAAAAGCGTCGCAGATCAATGGGATCTTCTAAATCCTTAGCATTTGACGCAGGCATTACCCATTCACCAGTACGATCTCCTAAGCGCCACTGAACAGTGCTTGGTTTTGACTGCGCTTTATCACTGATTATTTGATTAAATGCTAAACGTAGTTTGGCTGTATTACTAGGTATTTCAAACATCAAAGGTTGATCAGCGGTTAACCAATATACTTTTGTTCTTTCGTATTCACCGGAATAATTGCCACTGGTTTTGGAAAGCAAACGACTGCTGCTTATCAATTGGACAATGCTTCCTAAAATAGAAAGAGCTATCACTAGAAACAAAAAGCGCCAAATAAATCTAATCATTGAACGCTCGCAAAAGCCATTTACCACGCAAAATAAAATCAGTCAGCACACCATCTATATTTCGACTATCTGATAGAGTGTGTTGATTATTAACAGGAAGCTGACTGATATGATAAAAATTATAAACAGCTAATAGATCACCATGGCTGTTATCAAAAATAACTAAAAAAAGCTTGCCAGAGTCTTTGTCAATTATAGCCTCAAATCGATATTGAGACTTTTTAGATATGTACTCAAAAATAGTTGCTGGATCTTGAGTCAACTTAAAATATTCAAACTGCTGCTCAATCTCGCTTAGCTTGGCCTGAAAAATGGTGCGCCATGCTTTTGTGGGTATATACTTGTTTAACTCCTTAACCTCAACAGGAATCCCAATGCTTCTGAAGACCCTCGACCAATAAGAATCGCTGGCAGTCGTCTTTACCCCCTCTCTTAATTTAAATGGAATTTTAATCTCGGCAAAATCAACATTTTTAACAAAATGCAAAAATTCATTTTGCGCATTATCGTTTAATTGTCCTTGTAGAATAGTAACCCCTTCATAAAACAAAGAAGTATTTTGCAAATCTTCCATCAATGATTTTCGATTAATTTGCCCACTGTTGATAACGTCTGTTAATTCAAATTGATTAACCTCAACATGGCTTTCTTGCAAATTGGCCCCTGCTCTTACTTGCAATACCATAGGCTGTTCATCTTGAAAGTGACGAATTAAACTTTGATTTGTTAGGTTGAAAATAGAATATTTATTTCGCTCAAAGGTAAGGTGACTGCTTTCATCAGTATTAGCAAATTTATCAGTACCGCTAAGCAGAAGCGCTCTGGCTTTAAGTTCTGAAAATAAACTAAAACCTGCTTCAATAACATGTTTTTCAGAAAGCGGACTTGGCACTTGTAATTGATAACTGCTTGCATCCTTAATGCGCATAACATAGGTTCCCCAATGACGCCGAGTTAAATAATCAGTATTGGTTTCTTTAATGATTAAATAGCGTTCATCCGAAAGGTGCTGTTTTAACACATAAACATAATAACCGAGTTGTTGCGCTGACTGATTCACTTGATACAAAATAGGTTTTGCTTGCTTTATCCACTCTTCATAAGTTGATTGACCATATTCATCCAATATCTCTAAGGAAGGCTTTAAAATGTACTCATCAAAATATAACACTTCAGATTCTGTCGGGGTTATATAGTGTTGAGAATGTTTAGCAGCAATATAGTTGCTTTCTTCTAGCAGCAGTTTTAGTAAAGAACCATCTTGTTCAATACTTTCAATGCTAGTTGAACCTACTATTGATGACTCAATCTTAGTTAACATCCTAACAATATTGGCCCGATTAACATACAACTCAGAAAACCCTTTTCTTGATAAATCCCTTTGTCTGTTCTGCGCCGACTTATTTTCCCAATGAATTGCGAAATCGCCAATTAAATCAGAAAGCTTATTGAGCGAAAGGCCTTGCGGAATTGCTCCTTTCAAAAAAATTGTACCTTGTTGTTCTTCTTTATTATTAGATTTAGAAGCTTTGAGCGAATCAACTTCTGAACTTTCTCTGCGGATCTGTAGAATAGCCGATGAATAAAACACTTGGTGAAATAAATTGAAAACACTTTGAGAGTTTAATAGTACATCATCGGAACCATCGATATGTCTGTCGTGCCTTGCGGTCGTTAGGGCTAAATACTTAGCATTTAAATTCTCAAACAAAGGCAATGCAATAGTCCCCATACGAGACTCTTCGACAGCTCTTGGGACTGAAATCATTAATTGGCTTTCGGATTCAATATCAATGACATAAAGACCAATGCCCAACGTAAATACAGGCTCATAAAAAACTAGATAACGAGAATTTAATAAAGTCACATCATACCCTACGTGTTGGAGTAGATTACGAAGATTTCGCAATAGTATATCTATGTCCGTGACCGGTTGTTTAATCATCTCAAAGGCGTCACGAAAGCTATCTAACACTCTTGGGCCAAGTTGTTCTGATTCAGAATTAGCTCTTAAATCAATCTTAATACGTTGTTGTTCAACGAAAGAACGTAATGATTCATCGCTGCGCAAGTTTTGTTCACTAACAACAACATTTTCAGATAAAATTTTGCTGCCTGAATAAAGAGTAAGAGTATAACCAAAAATATTGGCCATGACGGCAGCTACAAATGATGTTTGCACCGTCGCCTTGGTAAATCGGATCACTATTCCTTTCTCATACATTTTAATAGCTATAAGCGTACTTAATAGATAACCAAAGCCATAAAAGTCAGTAATTTTATTTCCTGGGTATAAATAGATAATTAAATAAGACAAACAAAATTTATAAATAAGACTAACAGTAAAAAAGAAAATAATCTGGCGGGAGCCTTCAATATTCATATTTTTAAAAATAGAAAGTTTGAGTAACAACGTACTCGCAATTAATACTATATACGCTTCAATAAAGGTAAAAAGAATCTTTTCAGGTGCATACCACTGTAATGCCAAAAGAGCTGGAATTAAAATACCATTAAAGTCCCATCCATACAGTAAGTTCATTCTTGAGGCAATAAATGCCGCACTTACTAATATGATGTAGGCTTTCGGGCTTGCTAACACGCTACTTGCAACGTCTTCGTACATATAATTCAACGTACTAATATTAAAGTTAGTCAAAGGAATAAGAATGTGTACGATAATGAGATAAGTAAAAAGCAGATATAAAAACATGGCGGTACCACCTTGCTTTAATCCGCCATTCCAAAATTGATTCGCGCACAAGGCAATAATAATCAATCCAAAACTATGCAGCTGACTGGTCAGCTCATACTTAAATCCAACACTGGATAGTTGCGCCGATATAGAAGGAAGCAAATAGTAATCGGATACAATTCGAACGAGAATTGAAAATAAAATTAATGCAAAGAATCGATCACGTCCAAATAACTCGCCGGCACCGATACGAATTAAAAGTTTTTCAGCTACAAAACGTGTGATTAAATAGGTAATGATAGCTTCAAGCAAAATTACAACCGCACTTGCTGGCTTTAGAATGAAAAGAGGAATCAGATACCCTGGTACAACAAGCCCTGAAAGCGTAGTTCCAAATCTTAAATTTAAAAAAGCGACGACAAGGACACCGACCCATACAGTGGTAACAACTGAACTTGCAAGCCCACCTACTGGGAAGATTTCTAAAGGAAACATTTCAATAGATTCACTTGTACTGCTCTAAATAGTGTTGAAGCAAACGCAACTTTACATCTGTGAGAGGTTTATCGATAAAATTTATCGGAACAAAATGTTCTAACGCTTTTTTCACGTTGCTCATATTGGACGCAGAAACTACAACAATAGGTAGAGTTTGATTAAACTCTCTTAATACCTTAACTAATTCAATACCATCCATTTCTGGCATAAATAAATCTGTAATCAAGCAAAAATAATCAGTTTCTTTAAGTTTTTTTAATGCAGCCTTACCATCAAAAACTGAATCAACTTCGAACCCGAACTCACTTACTTCAATTGTTAAGAGTTTATTCAGTAATTTTTGGTCTTCCGCTATTAATACTTTCTTATTTGGTATAGTCATAGATTCTCTATTGATGTTAGTCATTCTTGAAGCTTGGTTTCAAAAATAGGAAATTGAATGTCTATCTGATAACCTGCTCCTAAACTCGACTCTATGTTGGCTGTCACCCCCCATACAGGAGCCTCCCTAACTAAGTTTAGAACCTTCGCTAGTTTTTTTTCAGATTCCGAATATACTTTAGCACTTAGTGAAACTAGATTTTTCTTCATATCGTTCAAGTGTTCTTCAGGTAC
>JBFHSP010000118.1:0-9092 GCA_041591085.1 Kangiellaceae bacterium
CAAATGCTAAAAAATTAGCTTTGTGCGCAAGAAAAATCGGTCGAACGCTTTCTGCAACAACCGCTATAACATTCAGTAAAATTAGAAGTAACAACCCTATATTGACAAACCGAGCAAAAAAACTGCCATTAGTTTCAAGTATTAAATAAGCTTTGTTTCTCAGTGAGGCTAACATCATGCTTCCTAGTTTTTTTTGCCTAGATGAGACCAATGAGCATTTTGTCACATTAGAAAGTGTTGTCGAGTTTTGGTTGAATGGCAACCAAGTAGGTTTTAATGATTAACTCAATGGCTTTATAGAATCATTTAGGCTTTTTCGTTTGTTAGAAAGTATAGGATATGAGCAAACCGGTTTGATTGAAACCTTGGTGTAAGTTACTATGAGAGCTACGAAGTTGTAGACCCCAGCTTAGAGAAAACTGAAAATTCAAAGCGGCACCGTATAAAATGGCTGAATGTGACTCTTTGGCTGTTTCACTTATTTGCCAGCTTCCTTGGCAAGAATTGCCAAAAGCACCAGATCTAAAATCGGAACATTGTTCGCTTAAGTACTGCTCATCCGAAAAAAGTCCACCACCAAATAGATGCCATGATAATTTATCGCTGAGTTGTCGTTGGTAAGCGATTACTAAAAAATACAGGTTAGCTTCATAATTCGTTGATGTAAGCTGATTGTTTTCTATGTGTTGATTATTGCAAAAAGCAATACAGTCTGTAGCTTCTGAATAGTACAGTGAAGTGGACCAGTGAGGAGAAAACTGATACTCAATGCCTGTAGAGAATACCGCCGCGGCGGAATAAGATTGACCTTGACGTTGAAATGTCTCAATACCGTTATTATTAAGCCCCAATTTAAACATCACTGAAGGTTGAAATCTTGAGTCTTCAGATGCCGAAATGCAGTAGGGTATTGTTGTTAATAAAAGCATTAAACGATATAAGTGTTTCATTTTCATCTCCATTGATGTGGTAATCACTTTCAGTGTGCGAGCAATCTAAGCAAAATAAAAGGGTATTTTTACCATTGCTCAAAGTGATAATCTTGCTCTGCTTTTGTCTCAGCTCCGCGCGAACGCAATTTGAAAAGTGCAATAAGATTTTGTTATTTGTTAGAGTTAAATGTAAAACAAACATCGTTTATCAGACGATACATACTTCATTTTAAGGAATAATGATGAAATTAATGACGCTTTTATTTTTACTGGCGGCTTCACAAAGTTCAAATGCCAAGCTTTCTCCTGAACAAATAGAATTTTTTAATCACCTGTCAAAATTATGCGGTAAATCTTTTGAAGGAAAAGTGGTCATCGATAACAAGCCGAGCGAAGCTTTTACAAATAAGAAAATGATTATGCATGTACGCGAGTGCAGCAATAATCAAATCAAAATTCCATTCCATGTGGGTGATGATGCTTCAAGAACTTGGGTGATCTCGAAAACCGAACAAGGGCTCGAACTTAAGCATGATCACCGGCATAAAGACGGTTCTCCAGATTCTTTAACTCTATATGGTGGTGTGGCGACTGAGTCAGGTTGGTCTCAGGTTCAATCTTTTCCAGCTGATGATTTCACTAAAAACCTGTTTGTAAAGCAGGGGATTCCCCAGTCTATTCGTAATACTTGGCAAATGTACCTTTATCCCACTTCATTTAGCTATCGATTGATACGTGAGGGCAGAGAATTCCAAGTGGATTTTAACTTAGACCATGTGGTTGATAACCCTAAAGCCCCTTGGGGATATAAATAATTGTTTTTTAACTTATTGAAAAATATCAGGTTATCAATAAATCTTAAAAAAATTGAATAAAAATTAAACTCAACTGTTTTTTAGCCGATACAGACTGTGGAGAACCAATATAAGTCATTGTGATTTAGTGAGGTTTGGTTCTATAGTGAGGTGAAACATGCAAATTAATGGTTTATCGGCTGCATTAGGTGGTTTTCAAAATGCGGTTAACCGTGCAGGAGAGGCAGCTCAAGAAATTGCTTCTGCTAGCACTCAAAAACAAGGCACTCAAGACCTAGTTGAGCCACTCGTTGAGCTCAAAGTGGCGGAGAGAGATGCACAAGCTAATGCCAAAGTCATAGAAACAGAAAATAAAATATTAGGCAGCATTATCGATATTAAAGCCTGATATCAGGGCATTGTATGGTCATTACGCCTTCGACTACAGCATTACCCGTTTACACTTCTAACTTGCCAACTGAGCTAGTTAGAAGTGATGCTCGTCTTCAAGAAAGAGTGCCTGAAACCAAAGCTACTACTGAAAGCGTTAACCTAAAGCCTAGTGCCGATGAAGCACAGCAAAGCCAGAGATCTGATCGTCAAGGTGATGTTAGAGCCGAAACTCAAGCAGACAAAACCATTGAAGAAAGAGGTGAGCAGTCGAATAAGGATGGTTCAGAGCAACAAAAGCGTGAACAAAATCGTGAAGATCGCGAAGTACAACTAGAAGTTGAAGCTCTCAAAGCGCGAGATCGAGAAGTGAAAGCGCATGAAGCCGCTCATACTTCTGTTGGTGGTCAGTATGCAGGCATTGCGAGTTTTTCTTACACGACAGGACCTGATGGTAAACGATATGCGATTGGAGGTGAGGTGCCAATTGATACTTCGTCTGTTCCTGGTGATCCTCAAGCAACTATAGATAAGCTAAGAGTTGTTCAGCGAGCCGCAAGGGCGCCTGTTGATCCTTCTTCGCAAGATCAACGTGTTGCCGCAGCAGCAGGCGCTAAAATCGCTGAAGCGCAAGCAGAGCTAGTGCAACAACAACGCAGTGAACAAGTTGAAGAAGCTAAACAAGCAAAAGAGTCAAGAGAATCTGACGAGGCTCGTCAGGCCGAACGCGAAGAGCAATTGCAACAGTTTAGAGCCAACCGTACTAGATTACAAAATAGATTGAGCTCGTTAGGGGTTACCGATCAACAACCTCCGGGAACTCTTCTTAACGTTTCAGCCTAATACCTGCATTTAAAAATTCCTATCTTTCTTTTTGTTGTTATCTACCCTGTTTTAACTATGCAATTTAACTCTAAATTTCGTATAGTGCCGACTGTTAGCGTTGGGGAGCTGTAAGTGCGAGCGAAGGTTAGGGTAAAGCCCTTTTTAAAGTGGGCAGGTGGAAAGTTTAAGCTTATCGACACGATTTGTGATCATTTACCACAAGGAAAAAAGCTTATTGAACCATTTTTGGGTTCAGGGGCTGTGTTTATTAACACCGAATATGAGCATTATTTACTATCAGACGTAAATCCTGATTTGATACATTTGTATCGAACCTTAAAGCTTAAAGGTGACGCTTTTATTGATTATTGTGAACAGTTTTTTCAGCCTGAACACAATAAAGAGAGAAAGTATTATCTATATAGAGATGAATTTAATCAGCTTGAGGCAAATGATAAAAAGGCTGCATTATTTTTGTATTTAAATCGCCACGGTTACAACGGCTTGTGTCGATATAATCAAGCGGGGCAGTTCAATGTGCCTTTTGGAAGATACAAACACCCATATTTTCCACGTAAAGAAATGCAGTTTTTTCATTTAAAAAGTAAAAAAGCGACTTTTATTTGCGAAGACTTTGCTTCGGTCATGAAACGAGCTCGTAAAGATAATGTGGTGTACTGCGATCCTCCTTATGTGCCCTTATCGCCTACCGCTTACTTTACCAGTTACGCACAGACCGGATTTTCGCTGCACGATCAGGAGCGACTGGCTCTTCTTGCGGAAAAGCTTTCAAGTCGAGGGGTTAGTGTTGTTATTTCAAATCATGAAAATGAAATAACGCGCAGGCTGTATGAAAAAGCAAAACTAGAAAAGTTTCTAGTACGACGAAACATCAGTTGTAATGGAAAAAATAGAGCATTTGCGGACGAATTACTGGCAATTTACACAGACAAATAATGAAAAACGCATTTTTGTTATATTTTGTCTATAATGAAGTTCGTCACACTTGGAAGAATTTGTGATTAATTACGCTGCATTCATAGGAAAGGCTTGATTATAATGGAATAAAACCAACAGAGTTCTCATTAAGAGATGCTCTAAGAGGTTGGCAACACAGTCAGGAGAGTAAGAGTGAAAGTGGTAGCAACCCAAAGATTGGCGGATGCGAAACAACGTTTTCCCGCTTCTCGATCAGCACTGGATGGGTGGTTCAGAATTATGAATCATACATCTTTTCCGTCCGATATTGCGTTAAGACGTACATTTTCGGAATTAAGAAGCGAAGGAAACGAGTATTGGTTCAATGTGCCAGGAACCACCTTGTTGTTGAATGCGATGATAAATTTTACTGCTCAGGTAGCCATTGTTAAAGATGTGCGACCTGGGGTGATGTAGTCGAAGCTGAGGGATAAGTGAAATGAAAGATTCATTACGAGATGCAATAGAACACTGGGATGCCATAGCTCCATTAGTGCAAAAGCCGACAAGCCATGAAGACTATCAGGCGCTTTTAAACCAACTGGAAGAGGCGATTACTCTAGCCGGACATGATCACAATAGCCCTCTCAATGGTTTAATTGAGTCAATGGCACATGCCGCCGAGCAATATGAAGAGTCCATGGAAGTGAATGATATAGGTAACGGCGTGACTGCATTGCGATATTTGATGAAAGTCCACAAAATCAAACAATCTGATTTAAAAGAAGTGGGTAGCCAAGGCGTAGTGTCTGAAATTCTTAATGGTAAGCGCTCACTTACTGTAAGGCATATCAGAGCATTGGCAAAACGGTTCGCTGTTAATCCCAATACTTTTATCGAGCCCTAAAAACCGATTTAAATAATTGCTATCAGATCAATTATGAATACAAAAAAACGCCTGGTTAGGCGTTTTTTTGTTTAAAGGCTCTTTTTACTTAATTCAATGTTTTCAATACATAGCTTCCTGGCGCATCTTCCAGTACCGTTAATGACCCTTTTTCAGGTTTGCGAGCCGTCACTTTCGGGTTGTCTTGATTTAGCCATTCATTCCAGTTTGGCCACCAGCTACCTGATTGCTCTTTAGCAGTTTGTAACCACTCACTGCTAGTTGATGCCAACCTATCATTGATAAAGTAACTGTACTTTCCACTATCTGCTGGATTAATCACACCCGCGACATGGCCCGATCCGGCTAACACAAAAGTGACATTACCGCTCAATTTTAAGGCGCCAAGGTAAGTGCTTTCCCATAAAGCGATATGATCTTTTTGTGCTGATAAAAAGTAGCAAGGAATATCAATTTTACTGATATCAATGGCAACGCCTTTAATTTCGATACCCCCGGGATCTTTTAAGCGGTTTTCAAGATACATATTCTTTAAATAGAAATGATGCATCGCTGCTGGCAAATTAGTAGCGTCGGAGTTCCAATAAAGCAGATCAAATGCTGGAGGCTCTTTGCCTAACAGGTAGTTATTGACATGATAAGACCAATGCAAGTCATTTTCTCTAAGCATGTTATAGGCGAGGGCTAAAGCTCTACCGTCGAGAACTCCTTCAGACTGCATTTGCTGATCTAAAATATTGAGTTGCTCCGCAGAGAGAAAACAGCCAAGCTCACCTGGATAAGTGAAATCTAATAGGGTGGTAAAAAAAGTGGCACTGGCTATGCGAGTATCGCCTTGTGCTTTCATATAAGCCAAAGTAGTGCCAAGCAAAGTACCGCCTAAACAGTAACCAAGTGCGTTAATCGGAGCGCCTGAAGTTTGCTCTTCAATAGCATCAACAGCAGCTAATACGCCCTGTTCAACATAATCTGAAAAATCTAATTGAGCATGTGAACGATCAGGATTAACCCATGAAATCATAAATACCGTATGACCTTGATCTACCAACCATTTAACCAGTGAGTTTTCAGGTTTTAAATCGAGAATGTAGTATTTATTGATCCAAGGCGGCACAATTAAAATTGGCTTTTTGCTGACTTTGGCGGTTGTTGCGGTGTATTGAATCAGTTGCATTAGCTTATTTTGAAAAACGACTTTACCGGGCGTTACTGCTAGATTTTTACCTGGTTTGAAGGCATTTAAATCGGTCATCTTTATATTAGAAAAGCCGTTGCCGCGCTTTAAATCATCTAAATAGTTCTGCATCCCCTTAAACAAGTTGATTCCACCGGTGTTTTGAATTTCATTTAACACTACAGGGTTGCTGTTCATAAAATTGCTAGGGGATATAGCGCTTAACCACTGGCGAACAAAAAATGAAACTCGTTCTTTGGTTTGATTATCTAGGTTCTCTACTGAATCAAATAGCTTTTGAGTGGCCTTACTGTAATTAAGATACATAGCTGCTAGCTCTGCAAAACCAGGTTGTTGCCATGCCTCATCTTTAAATCTTCTATCCGTTTTAATTTCTGCGTGAGCATTTGAAAAATCAATAGACTGCTGCAGCTCAGCTTGAAATTTTTGAACCAGTTCAGGTTGGCTTGCCATTTGAGCGAATGCATCCGTCATGTCTTTTGCCATTAGCGCTTGGCGCTGAGCATCAAACCAATAGCGCATAGCATTACTTTGCATCTGTTCTCCAGCTTTAATCAGAGAGTCACCCAAATCATTAATGGTCTGTAAAAACTGCTGTTGCTGCTGTTCCACGAAATTGCTCCTCTTGATAGCTTTTGGATTCGCTAATGGATTAATGTGTTGCATTGCAAAACGACAGGCTAAAGAATAGGCTAATTCTTTTTAAAAATCTAGCTTTATGATTATGGCCATGCTTGCTCAGAAATATGGTAAATACTGTTTTAATACAATAAGTTAGTTGAACTTAAAGTTATTTATCAAAAAATCTCGATTGTTTAATAAATATTCAATGGTTAAATATTGCGCTGCACAAATAATTGCGATATGCTGTACTGCAGCAAATGATTCAATTCGACTAAAAGGGAGTCAATTATGTTTAATCAAATGTTCAATACCATGACCGAACAAAGTAAACTTTTTGTAGAGCCTTTGTTTGAAGCCAACAAATTAGCTATGACTCAAGCGCAAAAGCTTGGTCAAAAGCAACTTGAGCTTGTAAATGCGTATGCTACTTTAGGTCTTAAGTCACTAGAAAAATCGGCTACTTTGGGCTCTTTAGAAGACGTTAAAAGCTTTGTTGAAAAGCAAGTTGAAGAATCTCAAGTAGTGAGCAATAAAATTGCTTCTGATACTCAAGAGGTTTTAGAGCTTGGTTTGTCTTTCGGACAAGAGTGGAAAACTTTTGCAGAAGGCAAAGTTGCTAAAGCGACCGAAGTTGCGGTAAAAGCAAAAAAGTAATTTAATGAGACTATTCGTCTAAACTTAAAAGCCGGCGTGAGCCGGCTTTTTTGTGGGTATTTAATTTTCAGAAAGCTGCTTAATTAACGCTTTCATTCAGAAATGAGCAATTTGTGCAAAAAATAGAAATTGAAAGTCAATTATGCCGCTTAGCCGGTCATGTTTTCTATCCAGAAAATCAAAACTTAAACAAATGTGTGGTGATCAACTCTGCTATGGCGGTTGAACAATACCTTTATTTTAAATATGCGCGATTTCTAGCTTCTCATGGATTGACTGTGATTACTTGGGACTACTCTGGATTCGGTCAAAGTAAATCTAATGATCAGTCTATTTCCATCAATAGCTGGGTGCAGGACTATGAAAACGTGGTGAACTATTGTCGCTCCCAATTTCCACATTATGAATTACTTGCTGTCGGACATTCCTTGGGAGGTCAAATCCAAGGGTTAGTTAGTAATAATGGACAAATTAAAGCGAGTTTGAATATTGCCTCTGGCGTAGGATACTGGGGACACTTTCCGTTTTTTCATCAGATTAAAATGTTATTTGCTTGGTATCTGCTTTTTCCTTCACTGGTAAAAATAATGGGTTATTTACCTGGTACTTTGTTAGGTGCGAGCCAACATATTCCGAAAGCAGCAGCATGTCAGTGGCGAAGATGGTGTTTACATCCTGAATATTTTTGTGATGAGCAAAACCAGCCTATTAAAGGAAATTTTCAAGATCAGAGAAAAATGTTATTTGTGGTGTTTACTGATGATCACAGCTTAACAACCTTGAACGCGAGCCGGGGACTTCAAAAGTACTATAACCAAGCTGACATAGAAGAATGGTTGATTGAGCCTAAGCAATATGGAGTGAAACAAATAGGCCACTTTGGATTCTTTTCATCGAAAGCTCCATCAGCTTTGTGGGCTAAAACAGTCGATTGGTTAAAGGCTGCTTGAACAAAACCCGTTACGACAAACTTTGATAATCCGCGATGGCACTATTAACGACCCAAACAATGGTTAAAATGAACAGAATAACCATAATAATTCCAAGAAAAATGAATTCAGCAGGATTGCCGTTAGCAAAATCTTGTTCTCGTTTAGCTTCACTTTGAACGCCAAACATCGCTGCGAGCACACTTTGAAGCACGCCAAAAAAGCCAGGCTTTTTTTGGGACATATAAGTTAACTATCTAATTACTAATGGAAGAATTCAATGATGTCTTGGAAATGAAGGCTTCCAAGTTTATGCTGCTTAACCAAAGTTTCAAACCATGATGGTTCTTCTTTTTCTAGCTTGGCTTCCGCTGGAGTGTTCACTTTCTGTTCTAATTTTTGAGCTTCTATAAGAGCCTTGTCACATTTCTGCTCTGGCGTAATCACTTCACTTTTTAGCTCTTCTAATTCTGATACTGAACCTGCATGCACATTAAAAGCACAGCCAAAGCTCAATAATAAAGCGGCTGACAAGTATTTTAATGTTTTCATAGAAGACTCCATATCTTGCTATTTTGGCACAGTAACGTTCAAATTGTACGATATTTGTACGATTATTTCCAGTTTGAGGATCAAATCATCGGTCGGTGCTCAGTGTATCACTAACTTGGTTAAGACAGCATCTTGATTATAAGAGACGTTCAGTCGAAAAAATAGTTCCCTTTTTCTTCAATTTTGTTTTTTGCAATGACAATTTATTGAGTGATATTGTTTTTTATCAAAATTTACAGTTATGTTGCTTGTATTACTTTTACCTCACTTGAAATATACTTGAACCCAAATAGTGTTCATAATACAAGCAATATTTATTTCATAGCGTTTTCGGCACCAAACAATCTGTCGTTCATTCGTTATTGAACATAA
>JBFHSP010000119.1:0-9080 GCA_041591085.1 Kangiellaceae bacterium
GGCTCTCACACAGGGTATATGAGCGATGCCGAATTAAGGTTAATGGCTGAATGGCTTGATATTGGCGCTCAGTACTTTAATAATCCTTTCTTAGCCCCAGAAAACTAAAAGAGCGGATTATTTTGAGATTACACTATTTGAAATTAGTGTTGGTTGGCACAGTTATTCTTTTTTCTTTGTTTGCGAGTTCTATAAAAGCAAATGAGTTAGAAGAATTAGAACAGCCTGAGCAAGATACTATAGAAGAGCCTGAACAAGAGTATGTGCTTGAAGAGTTACAACGGGTCATTATTGCTGAACCGTTTATCAACATTCATACTGGGCCAGGAACCGGTTTTCCGGTGTATTATATTGTTGAACGTAAAGCGCCACTTTATATCGCTCAAAGACGCTATGATTGGTTTAAAGTGGTCACTAACAATCACAAAGTCGGATGGGTTCCACTCGATGAGTTGAATAAAGCCTTAAATCCAGATGGTTCCAAAGTGTCTTTTGAAACCCTCAAACAAGATGATTTTTTTGAAAGAACTTGGGAAGTGGGCTTCAAAATTGGTGATTTTGAAAGTGCTAAACTTTTAGGCTTAACCGGCAGTTGGCTGTTTACTGAAAATTTAGCGGTTGAAGCAACTTACGGAGAAGCCTTAGGCGATTTTTCAAAAATCACTCAGTTTAATGTGGCGGTAATTAATCATCCATTTACCGATTGGGATTATTCGCCATTTTTTGGTGTTGGTGCTGGGAAAATTAAAGTGCAACCCAATTCCGTGATTGTGCAAGAAGTAGATCGAACTGATGAAACAGTTTTTGTTACTACCGGACTTAAAGCTTATTTAAGTCAACGATTTGTAATGCGTATTGATTATCGGCATTACGTTATATTAACCACGCAAGAAACAAATGAAGATATAGAAGAATGGTCAATTGGATTCAGCGTATTTTTTTAGTGCCGTTTAAAGCCATTTTATTGGTGGTTTTAATCGGAGTGACTCCTTGGGTGTCGGCTGAGCAAGAGCAGTCGCCGAGTGATATTTATGAACCAAAAATGAAACGTCAACAAGTGGATGAATCACTCATTGATGATGAAGATTTTGAGCTTGGTTTATATTTTGGCATTTTGAACATTGAAGACTTCGGTCAGTCAACGTTGCAAGGTATTCGTTTTAGTTATCATTTAAGTGAGTCAATCAGTTTTATCGGATCTTTAGGAATTGCAAAAGCAGGCTTAACCAGTGATGAGCAGTTATTTGGCATCATTCGTTTTACCGATGAAGAACGAGAATACAAGTTTTATGATGTTTTAGTCGCTTGGAACCTTCTACCGGGAGAAACCTTTGTCACCGATGGGCTTGCCTTTAATACATCATTTTATTTAGTGGGTGGTGCGGGTAACACTGAATTCACAGGCAATACAGAGTTTACTTATACTTTTGGTGCAGGATATAAAATTTTAATGAATGACTGGCTCGCAATAAACTTGGATATGCGAGACCATATGTTTAATACCGATATAAACGGCACAGATAAAAGAACTCATAATTTAGAAATGAGTCTTGGTGTTTCCGTCTACTTTTAAAAATTAAGGTGCAATGAATATGAAAAAGATAGTTGTTTCATTTATCAGTTTGTTCTTTTCTCTTTCAATTATGTCCGTTGAACTGAATGAGCCAGCTCCAGATTTTACTTTGAAAAGCATGACGGGTGAAAATGTAAAACTCAGCGAGCTTCAAGGCAATGTGGTTATGATTAACTTTTGGGCCAGTTGGTGTGGGCCTTGTCGCCAAGAAATGCCACTCCTTGATGAGTTTTATAAAAAATATAACAAATTAGGATTTGTGCTTTTAGGAATTAATGTAGAAGAAGACTCGTCAAAAGCGGCTAATTATTTACGAGAAATTCCGGTGAGTTTTCCGATTCTTTACGATAACACTAACAGCGTGAGTAAGCTTTATAATGTTGATGCTATGCCATCAACCGTATTGGTCGATCGCAATGGAAACTTAAGGTTTTTACATCGTGGTTATAAGCCAGGTGATGAAAACGAATATAAAAAATTAATGAAAGCATTGATGCGCGAATAATCTCTCAATGAGCCAATATAAATATTTGTTTAAAAGTGGTTTGGTCTTTCTTTTAGGATTGACGCTGTCCGCTTGCGCGATTGAACCATGGGTTAAACCCTATGAAAGGGATAACTTAGCTGACCCTATTATGAGTTTTAGTAAAGATCCGGTTTCATTGAATTATATGCATCACGTTTATCAAGCTCGTGAAGGTGCTCGCGGAGCAGAAGGCGGCGGCGGAGGTGGCTGTGGTTGTAACTAAATGCACTTCTTTTGAACGGTTAACAAACGCTAAGTTATTTTTATTGCTAGCCTTTTTTATTTCAGGATTACACGCTGCTGTGTTGCCTGAAGATCGCTCCGATGCTATGTATCATAGCTATGAAGGTGGCGGGATGAAAATTGATGGTCCGTCTATTTTAATCCGTAAATCTTTGTTCGATAAAGTTTCAGTTTCAGCCAATTATTATATTGATAATGTCAGTGCTGCATCGATTGATGTCCTTGCAAATGCAAGTCCTTATACTGAAAAAAGAACGGAGTATTCACTGGGTGCCGACTATTTAATAAATAAAACCACTCTGAGCACTAGCTATACCAACTCTACTGAAAACGATTACGAAGCAAACACCGCTTACTTTGGCGTTTCGCAGGATTTTTTTGGCGACTTATCAACCTTATCTATCGGTTACTCAAAAGGTTGGGATTTAGTGGGCAATTCAACTGACGCCAGCTTTGAAGAAGAAGCAAACAGACAAAATTATAAAATAAATTGGACTCAAATTGTCACCAAAAACATGATTATGAGTGCAGGATTAGAAACGGTAACTGATCAAGGTTATTTAAATAATCCTTATCGAGTTGTGCGGTTTTGGCGAGTAGAAAATGGCGTACAAACGATAGGTAAAAAAACAGAAGTTTATCCTGAAACGCGAACCAGTACGGCGTTTTCATTATCAGCAAAATACTACTTACCTTATCGCGCAGCTATAAAGTTAGAAGGACGGACATTTAGCGATACTTGGGATATTAAAGCGACCAATTATGAAGTGGCTTATATTCATCCGCTAAACGATCATTGGCACTTTGAAGGCAAAGTAAGAACCTATAAACAATCGCAAGCAAGATTCTATAATGATTTGTTTGAGAGTGAAAATTTTCAAAACTTTATGGCGCGTGATAAAGAAATGAGTGATCACTCCAATATTTCATATGGTGTTGGTGCGGTATACCAGCATGAATTAGCTGACGGCGGCTTTTTTAAAAAATTTACTGTGAACCTGTATGTTGATTATTTTCAGTTTGACTATAACAACTTTAGAAATGAACTAGCTTCGCGTGACGATCCGGGTTTGTTAGGTAATGAACCGCTATACAGTTTTGATGCGACCGTAACGCGCTTTTTCTTTTCTGTTTGGTATTGATGGTTATGAGCGAAACTATTCAACAGATCCACGTTTTTGTATCGGGAGTTGTGCAAGGTGTATGGTTTAGAGCTCATACCGTTGAAAAAGCCCAACAACTCGGATTAACTGGATGGGTGAGAAACTTATCTGATGGACGAGTTGAGTATGTCGCTCAAGGTGAGCGTGCAAAACTTGAGGCGCTAAAAGAGTGGACTTATACAGGCTCTCCAAAATCTAACGTAACCCAAGTTAATACAGAGTTTGAAACCATCACTGAATCGTTCAATGATTTTCAGCAAAAGCCCACGTTGTAAACTTAAAATGGCCTAAATTTAAAACTGCCGAGTAATATCAACGTATAGCGTTAATTTTTGACCAGGCTGTAAATATTTATCAGGATTGATTTGATTCCAGCGCACCACATCAGCCACTTTCACTCTAAACTTTCCAGCAATTCTCGCAATTGAGTCACCACTTCTTACTTGATAATTGATCTTCCTGGTTTTGTTTTTTATGCCATTTTGTGCCACCGAAGCAACCGGTGTCCAAATCACGAGTTTTTGACCTATTTTTAAAGGATCGGTCGGTGCCATGTTGTTCCAACCAGCTAACTCTCTCATGCCTACTTTATGTTCGCGCGCTAGTGACCAAAAAGAGTCGCCTTCTTCCACCTTTACTTCAATTTTATGCCCGTTGCGCTGCCGGTTTTGTTTGGCAGCTAAACGATTAGCACTGCTTTTTGAATATTCATCTGCTTGAACAGATGCGGTCGGAATGAGCAATGCTTTACCGACGACAATCGTGTTACCTGACATACCATTTGCACTTCGTAATAACTCAGGCGTGGTTGAAAACTGTTTTGAAAGTTTCAAAAGGCTATCGCCCGGTTTAACTATGTAGCGTTTAAAAGCGACTCTGTTTTCTACCGGTGTTTTGCTTAAGTTTTCAATAAAGATTGCTTTATGGTCCACCGGAAGTAATAAGTCTGTTGATGTATTTGGTTCAGTGGCCCAATGATTGAACGCGGGATTAAGCGCGTAAAAGTCATCCATACTGATTTCAGCTAATTCGGCCGCAACTGATAAATCGATTTGTGAATCTACAGTGACTTTTACAAAATAGGGCTGGTTTTTAATCGGATACCAGCTTAATTCAAATTCTTCTGCTCGATTTAAAAGATCGGCTAACGCTAGCAACTTTGGGACATAGGCTTCAGTTTCTTTGGGTAAATCGAGCGACCAAAAGTCAGTTGGCTTATTTTTCTTTTTATTTTTGCGAATGGCTCTAATGACATTACCTTCACCAGAGTTATAGGCCGCCACTGCATGCAACCAATCACCATCGAATCGTTTGTGTAAGTATTCTAGGTAATCTAAGGCCGCTTTGGTTGAGTAGTAAACATCCCTGCGACCGTCATACCACCAGTTTTGATTGAGGCCAAATCGCTTACCGGTTCCTGGGATAAATTGCCACATACCGGAGGCGCGACCATGAGAATAAGCAAAAGGGTCAAAAGCGCTTTCTACAATCGGTAATAAAGCGAGTTCCATCGGCATATTGCGAGATTTTATTTCTTCTACCACATAATGCAAATAGGGGGATGCGCGCTCGCTAACGCGACTTATATATCGAGGATGGGATGCATACCAGTTTCTTTGAGAGCGAACTCTCGGATAGTCAGGCACTTCTAAAGAGAGATTTTGGCGTATGATCCACCATAAATCATCGGCTTCAGCCACATCAGATGGATATTCCTCTAGCACTATCAGTTGCTCATATTCGGGAGAGGGCATTGCAATAACGGTAACAGGCTCAATATTATCGATTTGGCTATCAACTACAACGATTTGGCCCTCGGTTTCAGCTTGTGCCGATGGGTCAAACAAAGGTAAATGGCTGCAACTGGCTAAAAGACCTAACGAACATACAACAAAAAGGTTTTTAAAATTCATAGCGTACTACTGTGGGAACCTGATTTAGAGTTGATTAAATTTTGCACTGCTAGCGGTGTGCGCACATATTATTTTTCAAGAAGGAAACTGTCAATTGCAGATTGATCTTTTATTAAGAAGCAATCTCAAAACCTGCTTCGTCTCGCCATCTCTCGCGATTTTTAGTATGGCTGTTAATAAAAGAGCCAAATAACAGCTTAAAACTGATCTTTCCAGCGGCGAATTGTAGCGAACACTTCAGCGTTATCTGACAACGCTTTGCTACAAAAAGTTTCCGCGGCTGTTTTTACCGAAGATTCAGCAGCTCGTAAGAATGGGTTAATTTCAAGTTCCATTTGAATAGATGAAGGAAGCGTCACTTGATTGTTCTCCCGTAACGCGGAGACTTTCTTGTAATGTTCTAATAGGTTTACATTGGCTGGCTCAACGGCTATGGCAAACTTTAGGTTAGCGAGCGTATACTCATGGGTGCAAAAAACCAGAGTATCCGCTGGTAACGCTTTTAATTTACATAAGCTTTGCCACATTTGCTTTGCTGTGCCCTCAAATAGTCGGCCGCAGCCCCCTGAAAACAAGGTATCACCACAAAACAGTATGTTTTGGTTGTAATAAGCAATGTGATCTAAAGTGTGGCCGGGTACTTCTAAAATTTTTAATATCAACTTACCTTGGAGTAGCGTAATTTCAGCACCTTCTGCTAAAGGATGAGTTATCCCATTAATTGATGAGTTTATCGGTCCGTATACCGGACAGTTGTATTGCGTGACAAGGGCGTTGACTCCACCTGTATGATCGTGATGATGGTGGGTGATTAAAATACCTTTTAGATTGAGCTGCTTTTCTTTTAAAGACGCGACCACCGCATGAAAATCGCCCGGATCAACCACAACCGCTTCAGATGTAGATTTATCGACTATTGTCCAAATGTAATTATCGCTGAATGCATGGATAGGATAAATTTCAATTGTCATGGTCAGTCTCACAGTTAAATTTGCTTACAGTGTAACATTGGTAATGTGGATCTTTAGCAAATGATGGAGTAGTTTTAAATGTATACCCACTCAACTTGCTGATTTATGCATCTTCAAGTAGAAGGGGTAAATATGAATTGGAGCATTTAATGTTTGGCAAACTTTTATCAACCAAAGAATACGATGATTGGCGTGAATCAATGCCAGAAAGCTGGTATCAGCTAGGTTCTGGAAGCGCTATAAGAGATTGTTTGCAAAAAGATTTTGATCAAGCAATAGCGCAATCCTTTGGTTATTTTGCGATAAAGCTTGGGCCTCTTTCCGGGCAACTTGCGCATGATGTGAGTCCGATTAAAACCTGGGTCGATATTAGCCATAAAACCATTCATAAACCTGATGTTTTAGTTTCAAACTACCAATCATTACCCATCGCTTCAGACTCTGTCGATTTGGTCGTTGTGAGTCATCTTTTGGAATATGTGCCATCACCCCATCTGTTACTCAGGGAAATAGAACGAATTATAATACCTGGCGGCAAAGTTATTATTAGCGGAATCAATCCACTATCGTGGTATCGATTGAAATCGAGTTTATCGTTGCTTAAGAAGCGCCAAATGAATGAAAATCAATTTATTGGGCTGTCAAAAGTAATGGATTGGTTAAAGCTGTTGGGCTTTGAAGAGCTCGCTTCAGGAGGGCTTGATCGGTGGTGTCACTCGAAAAACGGATTTTGGTTTGGCCAAGTAGGATCGCGCTTATCTAACCATTACTTTATAATGGCCGAAAAAACCGTATCTCAAATGACCTTGATCCGCCCAAGTTGGCGCACTAATAGAAAGTTAGTGCCTGCTAGGCTTTCTGAAGGCGGTATTCAGCAGTCGGTTGAACGGATCTGCCAAGATATCAATAAGAAGAAATTATAACTTGTGAAAAAAGTCGAAATTTTTACCGATGGAGCCTGCAAAGGCAATCCTGGTCCTGGTGGATGGGGCGCTTTGCTTAGAGCCGGAAATCACCAAAAAGAACTTTTTGGTGGAGAGCCTAACACCACCAACAATCGAATGGAGTTAACCGCTGCTATTGAAGCTTTGAAAGCACTGAATCAAAGCTGCAAGGTAGAACTCACCACCGACTCCCAATATGTTCGAAAAGGCATTACTGAGTGGCTTGAAGGATGGAAGGCCAAAGGCTGGAAAAACTCAGCAAAAAAGCCGGTGAAAAATGTCGATTTATGGCAACTATTAGATGAGCAAGTAAAACGCCATCAAGTTAATTGGCACTGGGTAAAGGGACACTCAGGGCACCCCGAAAATGAATTAGCCGATCAACTTGCCAATAAAGGCATTGAACAGCTGTCATTAAACTCCTAGGGTCTGTTGACCTTTCGCGTTCAGATTTTGTTCAAAATAAAAGTGTTCTGAGCGCGACGCGAAGAGTAAAACATAGTTATTCTATGTGAACGATGAGCAACAAAGCGCAGAACACTTTTAAATGAACTCAGAGGGCAGCGTTTGATTGGTATTTCTACGGCGTTATCGTCAAATTGTGTAGAATAACTACACTACATTGCCTCTGTCTTGTAGAAAATACCAATCAATCTGCTGCAAAAACAAACTCAAAAGGTCAACAGACCCTAACCAAAATTAGATAACACTATGCGACAAATCGTACTGGATACTGAAACCACCGGACTTGAGCCTACACAGGGCCATAAAATTATTGAAATTGGTTGTGTTGAGTTGGTGAATCGAAAATTAACCGGTAACCATTTTCATGTGTATCTACAACCTGATCGTATGATTGATCAAGGTGCTATAGATGTTCATGGGATCACCAACGAATTTCTAGAGGATAAACCGCGATTTGTGGATGTCGTGGACAGTTTTTTAACTTTTGTTAAAGATGCCGAACTCATTATTCATAACGCACCGTTTGATATCGGCTTTTTAGATTGGGAGCTTAAATGCTTGGATGATGGGCGCGGTAAAATGGAAGACTATTGCACCGTACTTGATACGCTTGTATTAGCGCGAAAACTTTATCCGGGGCAAAAAAATAACTTAGATGCCTTATGTAAAAGATTCGGTGTTGATAATACCCAAAGAACCGTTCATGGCGCATTGCTCGATTCGGAATTATTGGCCGATGTATTTTTGTTTATGACCGGCGGTCAAACCGATTTAAAACTTTCAAGTCAGCAAGATTATTTAAATGCAGGCAAACAAGCCCAAGGTCATAGAAAAATTAAGCGTACCAGTCCCCTTAAAGTTATTCGTGCAAGCAATGAAGAAGTAACGGCCCATAACGAACGCATGGAACAAATTAGAAAAGCCAGCGGCGGCAAGTTGGTATGGGATGAAGTAGAGTAAATAATTCAAAAGCGGTTTCGCACCGCTTCGCTTCGATCGACATGGATGTTGGGAGTGCAGTTTTTGCAGGAGCAAAAAACTGCCGTGCGAGATACTTTTGCCAGACGTTGCAAAAGTATCCACAATTTTATCTGGAATAAATTTGAACAGCTTTAGCTGGTCCTTTAGGACGAAGGGCAGGAAGCCCGTAGTAAAACGCCCTTGCTCCACAATGCTCTTCAATCAAAATCCAATTATTTTTATCGAGCTACCGGTTTTGACTCGTTATCCGACTCGACAAAACCTGCTTTCGGCATCCATGCCTCAAACCAGCTGAATCATA
>JBFHSP010000120.1:0-9031 GCA_041591085.1 Kangiellaceae bacterium
AAAAGTGAGTCGCTGAGGAGCGAAATAAGATCTTGTTCATTTGTACGATGTTGAAACTTTGCGAGAAGACAAATATTTGTATATGTCCTCTCTATGCCTAAAACCGACTCATAATAGTCAATTGATAATTCAAACCGAACACTAGATTTCTCATCAAATACGAAATGACAAAAACTATAATTTTTTTAGTTTGACTAAATGCTTAAATATTTTTTTTACCACTCCAAAACTCAACGCTTCTCTAAGTCAAAACTAAACACCTGATAAATTCTTCCATTCTTCAAATCATCGCCAAAGTGAGCTGTGGCAGCATGTAATCGATTAGCAGGAAACACTACCGCCCGGTTATACCTATACCCTACCCGATCGGTTTCGACAAAACGTTGTTTAAAATACCCATCATCTAAAATTTTTTGCTTGAGTTCTTTTAGTGGAAGTCCGACTCTCTTGGCGTCTTGCCGAGTAGGGGTTTTAGAAATACCTGTTGCTTTGTGGCGATAAAATGAAGTTCCATAATGTTCTGCTAATCCTTCGGTTAAATACACAATGCCAATATGATGATTCAGTGGTTCATCCCAGTGAACACCTGGTACGTCTTTCTTCTTACCTTTATGAAATGCATGATAAAAAATACCGTTATCGTGAGGAGTTCCTTGTGGCGCCTCTAAGTCATACACTTGAAAGCCTAGCTTAGCTCGCAACAGTTGTTTAAATCCCTTGGGTAAATAGCCACTGCTGGTGCGCCATCCGGTCACATCTTTTAATTTTACAAAATCAAAGCTGTGCATTTTTGCTTTAATGATTTCTGGTTTTGGATAAAAGTCATCGATGACAATAATTGGCATAAATTCCCTTAAGCAAAAAAGGAGAGTTTCCTCTCCTTTTTATTTAAACACAACCCTATTAAAACGACGTTCTACGATAATCGCGGTACTCCGGCATCCAGAAGTTGGCTTGGATTTTTTCATCCAATGCAGCATCGGAAATTGTAACCGCAACATCATCTAACATGGCTTGTTTTGCGACTGCTTTAGCAATGTACAAACTGACCTTTCGAATTTCAGCTAGTGGAGGGAGTAAAGCGCCCTCTTTATATTCAAAGGCACACTCGGCTAAAGCTTCGCTCGAAGCCATTAACATATTTTCGGTGACGCGTTTAGCTCGTGAGGCAAGAACACCTAAACCAACACCCGGGAAAATATAGGCGTTATTACATTGTGCAATAGGATGCACTTTTCCATTGAGATTAACGGGCTTGAACGGACTTCCAGTTGCCACTATCGCTTTGCCATCGGTCCATTTAAGGACATCTTCGGGGAGTGCTTCGCACTGCGAGGTAGGATTCGACAAAGGAAGTATAATCGGTTGCTCTGTGTTTTCGACCATCATTTTTACAATGGCTTCGCTGAATACGTTAGGTTGACCAGATACTCCTACTAACACAGTGGGCTTGGAAAACTTAACCGTATTAAAAAAGTCGACTCGGCCACTTTCGTTACGGGTCCACGCTTCAGTTACGCTATGCTTTTGTGCAACCGGTTTTTGAAATGATTTTAAGTAATCCAAATCGTCGGTGACTAAACCGCGGCTATCAAGTAAAAAGATATTGGCACGAGCTTCTTCATCAGATAAACCTTCGCGTTTCATTTGCGCAATGATTTGTTCGGCAATGCCACAACCTGCTGATCCCGCACCTAAAAACACAATTCGCTGATCTTTTAGTTGCCGCCCAGTGTTTTTACAAGCAGCCAATAAGGTTCCTACGGTAACTGCAGCGGTTCCTTGAATATCATCATTAAAACAGCAAAGTCTATCGCGATACTTTTCTAATAAAGGTGTTGCATTAGTAGCGGCAAAGTCTTCAAATTGAAGTAAAGTTTTTGGCCATCGGCGTTTGACAGCACGAATAAACTTTTCGACAAATTCATAATATTCATCGCCTGAAATCCGCTTGTTACGCCAGCCCATATACAAAGGATCATTCAATAGCTGTTCGTTATTGGTACCGACATCAAGGGTAATCGGTAACGTATAGGCAGGGCTAATACCACCACAAGCTGTGTAAAGAGAAAGCTTACCGATAGGAATACCCATGCCTCCTATACCTTGATCGCCCAGCCCCAAAATACGCTCACTGTCGGTCACAACAATCACTTTGACATTATGCTTGGTCGCATTCTGTAAAATGTCATCCATTCGATCTCGATCAGGGTATGAAATAAATAACCCTCGTTTACGACGATAAATTTTCGAAAAGTCTTGGCAGGCCTTACCCACGGTTGGCGTATAAATAAGAGGCATGATTTCTTCAATATGCTCAACAATCAGCCTAAAAAATACGGTTTCATTAGTGTCTTGAATATTTCTTAAATAGACGTGCTTATCTAGGTCATCACTAAATCCGCAAAGCTGCTGGTAGCAGCGCTTAACTTGATCTTCAATAGTTTCTATTTTAGCGGGCAACAAGCCTTCTATATTGAAGGTTTGTCGTTCATATTGAGTAAACGCACTGCCTTTATTGAGTAGCGGTGTTTCTAATAGCACTGGGCCCGCATAAGCTATGTATAAAGGACGTTTTGAGTTGGGGTTTTGCAGCATATGTTAGGAAGCCTTTTGCAATTCTATCAATTTATTATCATTGACTTATTAAAGTCATAAAAAGCCAAGATGCTTTCATTTTGTACCCGTTCTACTTGAAGGTGCATGTTTCAGTAGAATGGGTAAAGTTATATCCTTGGATTCTTCAGTGCGGTATTTTGGCACATTCTTGCCATGAGCCAAAGCTGACCATTAAATCTCGTCGATCAGAGGATTAAGCTCAAAACGCTGTTCAGGAATGAGTTATTCAACCCTAGAAAAAAGCCCCGAGTGTCGGGGCTTTTAGATTTAGACAATCACAACCACTATGAGCTTGAACTATCCGTTGATGCTGTGGGTTTGCTTTTGTTTTTATCTTTAAAGTCGGTTACATACCAGCCATTGCCCTTTAATTGGAAACCGGCCGCAGAAATCAACTTTTTTAATTCAGGCTTATCGCACTCTGGGCAATCTTTAATTGGATCATCACTCATTTTTTGCAACTTCTCTAATTGATGGCCACAAGACTGACATTGGTATTCGTAAATCGGCATGGACTGACGTTCTCCTCATGCGGGTTGCATTTGATGAATTGATGCTAAAACTATTCGGATTGAACAATTATTCATCAATACGTATTCAAGGCGCGTAATATAATGATTTTTGCAAAAATTTAAAGTCCTAAACGAGAGATTTGTAGATTTTTCACCACAAATAATTCACTTAAGCTCGATTCAAGCGTTTTTTGCAACCGTTAACCTTGATAGAATGCCGCCTGAATCTTGTTTTAATCATTGAGAATACGCATGCGCACTTCAACCTATTTGTTGGCCACATTAAGAGAAAATCCTTCCGATGCTGAATTGATCAGTCATCAATTGATGCTACGAGCGGGAATGATCCGAAAACTCGCGTCTTCTGCAGGCTTATACAGTTGGCTCCCAACCGGTTTACGCGTATTGCGTAAAGTTGAACAAATTGTCCGTGAAGAAATGAATAAAGCCGGAGCTTTAGAGATGCTGATGCCCATGGTGCAGCCAGCAGATTTATGGGTAGAGTCAGGACGTTGGGAGCAATTTGGCGATGAGCTTTTGCGCATACAAGACAGACATCAGCGAGATTTTTGTTTAGGCCCAACCCATGAAGAAGTGATCACCTCCATCATTCGCGATGAAATTCGTTCGTATAAACAGTTACCCTCTAACTATTATCAAATTCAAACTAAATTCCGTGACGAGCGACGTCCGCGATTTGGTGTGATGCGTGCACGCGAATTTTTAATGAAAGATGCATACTCTTTCCACACGGATGAAGAATGTTTAAAACAGACTTATCAGCAAATGTACCAAGCATACTGCAATATTTTTGAACGACTAGGCTTAGATTACCGTGCTGTACTTGCCGATACCGGAGCAATTGGAGGCAATGCTTCTCACGAGTTTCATGTACTGGCTGAATCGGGTGAAGATGCAATAGCCTTTTCTGATGCTAGCGATTATGCCGCTAATGTGGAAAAAGCTGAAGCAGCAACGCCAAGCACACCAAGAGCCGCACCACAGCAAGCTTTAACCGAAGTAAGCACCCCGACCCAAAAAACTATTGCCGATGTGAGTGAGTTTTTAAATGTATCTCCGTTGCAAACTGTAAAAACATTAATGGTTAAAGGCGCAAGTAAAGAGCAGCCTATTGTTGCCCTTTGTTTGCGAGGCGATCACGAGCTGAATGAAATTAAAGCAGAGAAACATCCGCTGGTTGCTTCGCCTTTTGAAATGGCAGACGATGCAGCCATTAAAAATGCTTGTGGTTGTGAACCAGGCTTTGTTGGCCCAGTTAATCTATCAATTCCAGTTATTGTTGACAGAGATGCAGCCGTGCTTTCAGACTTTGTATGTGGGGCTAATAAAACGGAGACTCATTTTAACGGGGCTAACTGGGAGCGAGATGCAACGATTACTGAAACATTTGATCTTCGCAATGTGGTTGAAGGCGATAAAGCGCCGGATGGTCAGGGTACACTGACTATTAAGCGAGGCATTGAAGTGGGTCATATTTTCCAGCTAGGCACTAAATACTCTGAAGCCATGAATGCCAATGTGCTCGATGAAAACGGCAAATCAGTCACGCTTGCTATGGGCTGTTATGGCGTGGGCGTAAGCCGAATTGTTGCCGCCGCCATTGAACAAAATTACGATGACTATGGAATTATTTGGCCTGATGCAATCGCGCCATTTAGTGTTGCCATTGTGCCAATGAATATGCACCGCTCAGAAAAAGTTCAAACGGCTGCAGAAGCACTTTACCAACAACTTAATGAATTAGGCATTGAAGTCTTATTTGATGATCGTAAAGAACGTCCAGGAGTGATGTTCGCTGATTTGGAGCTGATTGGTGTGCCGCATCGCATAGTGATTTCCGATAAAGGTTTGGAAGCAGGCACTTATGAATACAAGCATCGCGCCCAGAAAGACAAACTGGACGTTGCTGCCGACAATATCCTAAACTTTATTCAAGACACATTGAAAAATAGCCAGCACAAGAATTAACTATGCGGTCATGGCAAAAAATAATTGGGTTGTCGCTCTCATTATTCATGGGTATGCCAACCTATGCCAATCAACAACCAATAGATGATGCCTTTCGTGCCGAACTGAAAGAACTGATAGACAGCGAGCATAGTTTTGGCGATAAATTCGAAGCTGAAGTTTGGCTCACCGATATGTCGACACGATTGGCAAAGCGAGCCCCTGCTATACCCGAAAAAGAGCGTTTTGAAGTGTTGGTTAAAGCGCATCAATACTCGACCTCTTACGGGCTCGATCCTCAGTTAGTGTTAGCGGTAATTGAAGTCGAATCAAATTTTGATCGCTTTGCAATATCCAATGCTGGGGCCATAGGATTAATGCAAATTATGCCGTTTTGGCGCGATGAAATTGGTCATCCATCGGATAATTTGCTCGATATAGAAACCAACTTACGCTACGGCTGTGCTATTTTAAGTATATATCTCAAACGTGAAAAGAAAGACATGACCTCAGCTCTTGCTCGTTACAATGGCAGCTACGGTCAAATGAAATACCCAATGAAAGTTTACCGCTCATTACGACAACGCTGGAGAGAATAACTTTGGTGATTGAGCCCAATACGGCATTTCCAGAAAAGGTCGGCCTTGTATTGTCTGGCGGTGGCGCGCGCGCCGCTTATCAAGTAGGTGCTTTAAAGGCCATTTCTGAAATTCTTCCTTTTACCACCCATCAAAACCCATTTCGTATAATAACCGGTACTTCAGCTGGCGCTATTAACGCAACGGTGGTGGCAGCTTATAGTCAACACTTTAAGTTAGGCATGAAGCGCCTTGAAAACGTTTGGGCCAACTTCCATTGCGAGCAGGTTTATCGCTGTAGCTTTAAAGAGCTGATGCTTCACAGCGGGCGCTGGGTAAAACTCATTTTTGGGATCGATCCCAACAAAAGCATTGGCTTACTTAACAATGAACCTTTAGCTGAATTACTTTCACAGGTGATCCCCTATCCTCTTATTGCCAAAGCCATAGAACAAGATGCACTCGATGCAGTGTGCATTACAGCTTCAAGCTATACCTCTGGAGAGTCGGTTTCTTTTTACCAAGGTAAAGCGGAATTGGAGCCTTGGATCAGACATCGCCGCAATGGGGTTGCCACCCAAATAGAAAAGCAACATTTGCTAGCATCGGCCGCCATTCCATTGGTTTTTCCGGCTGTGACCATCAACCATAAATACTTCGGTGATGGCAGCATGCGATTTTTATCCCCTTTAAGTCCTGCACTTCACTTAGGCGCCGAGAAAGTATTGGTGATTGGTGTTGATCCTATCAATGTACCCGAGATAAAAACCAGTCACCCTAAAGGCTACCCAACCATCGCAGAAATTGCAGGTCACCTACTTGACTCGGTCTTTATTGATAGCCTCGATAGCGATTTAGAGCGGCTACACCGAATCAATCGAACTGTGGCGAAAATTCCAGAAAAAGTGCGACTCAAAGAAGGGATAAAGCTTAAATCAGTGGATACTTTTGTGCTTAATCCAAGTGAAGATATCAGCCTTATTGCCCGCCGATACTTCAAATCTATGCCCAAAGCTCTACAGTTTTTCTTAAAACGAGTAGGGATATCGGATGAAAGTGGCGATACCGTGTTGAGTTACTTGCTGTTTGAAAAGCCATTTACTCGCACATTAATCAACTTAGGCTACAAAGATGCCATGAATAAAAGCGATGAATTGCTTCGGTTTTATGGTTTAAAAGCCACTTCAACTTTGTAAACCTTTTTTAAGATAAACCCTTATACTTCAACAAATTACTGGCGGCCTAGGTAATATCGACTAATCTTAAATAAATAGATTTAGATAGACCATTAATTTGCCAAGCTCAACTTTGCCTTCAAATCCAAACCCTAGTGACGATCTTCTCGCAAAACTGGAAGAGCTAGAAAAAGTCACCGCGGAAAAAGCGAATGTAGAGAAACTACAAAAAGCGCTTTTAAAAATTGCTCGTCTTTCGAGTCAGGTCAGTCGCATGCGCGACTTTTATCAAGACCTTCACATCGTTATTTCTGAATTAATTAACGCCACCAATTTTTATGTTGCTCTACTAACTTCAGATAAACAGTTTGTAAAGTTTGAATACTTTTACGATGAAGAAGACATTGAACTCGATCCCACGTCTTGGGAGCCAGAACCTATTGAAGCATTTAAATCCACATTAACTGGCTATTTGTTTAAAACAGAACAAACCCTTCTACTCGATGAAAAATTAATTAAAGATCTCATTGATCAAGGTGAAATCAGTATGCGCGGCAAGCCAACCAATCACTGGTTAGGCGTTCCTTTAATGGTTAATAATGAAATGATTGGCGTTATGGTCACTCAAACTTATGATCCTGACCAAAATTACACAAGCCAAGACAAAGAAGTTCTTACCTTCGTTTCACAGCAAGTTGCCGCGGTACTGAGTCAAAACAAATATCAACAACAACTTCGAGCTTATAATGAACAGCTAGAATTTAAGGTATTGCAACGAACTGAAATGTTGCAACAAATCAATCAAGATCTTGAAGAAAAAATTAGAGAAGTTGAACAGAGCAGCGCTATTCAAAATGCGGTTTTCAAGATTTCCGAATTAGCCAATAGCAGCGCAGAGCTTGATGAGTTTTATTTATCCCTTCATAAAATCATCGACAGCATAATGCACTCTAAGAATTTTTATATTTGTTTATATAATTCAAAAACTGAGCGGCTTACTTTTCCATACATCATTGATGAGTTTGATAACGATGTATTTGAGCGTGATTTAAAAAAGGATAAACCGCTAGAGGAGCAAAGCCCAACCGAAAGAGTTCTGCTTTCTGGACAGCCATTATTAATTAATGAAGAAAACAACTCCAAGTGGTTGGAAATGCAAGTGATTGTTGGAACCTTTCCTGAAACTTGGCTCGGAGTACCGCTTCTTAAAGATTCCGAGGCCATAGGAGTGTTAGCCATACAGAGTTATGTGAAAGGAAAATCCTATACCGATCTCGATAAAGAAATTCTCATGTATGTTGGCCAGCAAGTAGCAACCACCATTATTCGGAAAAAAAGCACCGATGCGCTAAAAAAAGCCCATCAAAAATTAAAAAAAGCCAATGATGAACTGGAAAAACGAGTAGAAGAAAGAACCAACGAGCTGTCTATCACCAACAACACCTTAAAATCGATGCTCGACGAACGTAACAAAATGCAAAAGAAATTGGCGTTTGAGGCTTTTCATGACAATTTAACCGGGCTTCCCAATCGAGCTCTTTTTATAAACCGATTGGAACAATGCATCAAACAACAAAGACGCAACGATAAAGCCGATTATTCGGTATTATTTTTAGATTTAGATCGGTTTAAAGTGATTAATGACAGTTTAGGTCATTTAGTCGGTGACGAACTTTTAAAACAAGTTGCAGGCAGATTGGAAGATTGCATTCGTCCGCAGGACACCGTAGCTCGATTAGGAGGCGATGAGTTTTGCATTTTATTAAGAGATGTATCCGACTATACCATTACGGCAAAAATTGCAGAGCGCATTGTTGAGTCAATTCAAGAGCCATTTCAAGTAGACGAAAGTATTATCCATACTTCAACCAGTGTTGGGGTTGTGATAGGTAACTTAAATCACTTAACCAGTAGTGATGTCCTACGAGATGCAGACTCCGCCATGTATCACGCCAAAGACTCAGGAAAATCTCGTTATTTATTGTTTGATGCTGAAATGCATCAAGCTGCGCTAAAACGATTAAAAATTGAGAGCGAACTGAGAAATGCCATAAAAAATCATCAAATATCGGTGTATTATCAGCCGATTTTAGATTTACAAACCGGTCATGTTGTCGCTTTTGAAGCTCTGTCTCGTTGGTTTCATGAAGAGCTTGGCTTTATCTCTCCTGCTGAGTTT
>JBFHSP010000121.1:0-9016 GCA_041591085.1 Kangiellaceae bacterium
AGCATCACGCCACCAAATCCAGCCAGTGGTATGGAAATGACAATCAGCGTTGCTAGTTTCAAAGAACGAAACAACGCAGCCATAATCAACAATAACAAGGAAAATGCCATCAGAAAGTTAGCACCCAACGTTTTCATTGCTCGTGTCAAATCTTCAGCGCTTCCGGCGTATTTCACATCACCATCGGGTGGCAGCATGGCGATAAGCCCCGGCTCAACTTTGGTTTTGAGTTCGTTAATTAATTGCTCAAGCGACATACCTTCAGGCGGATTAACCGTTAAGCTGTAGCCGCGTTTACGTTCAAACCGAACTATGGCACTTGGCGCAGGCACTTGCGCAATGTTGGCGAGCTCTCCGATAGGGATCACGCCAGCCAACGGCGTACTGATTGGAATTGCCGACATTTCTTCTGGTGTGGCAAACCGTTTCATTTTTACAAAAATATCCAGCTTTTCTTTGCCATCAAAATATTCGCCAATCCAAGCGCCCTGACCGAGTTGTAAAATGGCAATGGCTAAGTCTTGTCGACTCCATCCCACTTCAGCGAGTCGCACATCTTTGGGTGAAAACCGCAGTTCGGTTGAATCGGCAAAAGGATCGGGAATAGGGTTTGCGGTGGCGCCGGGAATTTGCTGCATCACCATACCCATTCCGGCCATAGCCGCTTGTTTGACTGCATTTAAATCGGTGGAGGTCAGTTCCATTTCAACACTGTTGGAATCGGAAAAACCGCCAAATAAACTGCGGCGCATAGAAAAGCCAAACAAATCTGGAATGCCACTGATAATTTCGGTTTGTACTTTCATTTGCAGTTGCTGTAAGTCAGTCGATTCCTCTCCGTTTATCGCAAGCCAACCACCCGAGGCTCCAGGAAACGACCAGAAAAAGTAATCACTGATTTTAAGATCGCTGTCTGGTTGCATATAGGGTTGCAAGCGCGCATCGATTACTTTAGCTATTTCTTTATCGGCAGTGGCTACATTCACTCCTGGCGGAAAAAACAAAAATGAATCGATGGTGTCACGCTTTACCGGAGGTAAGTAATTACTGGTAGGCCAATATAGGATCATTAAGGTGATTGGAATAATGATTAAGCTCGCTATCCATGCAAACCGCTTTTCAGTTGTATCTGTGGCACTCATTAACTTTGCGGCCATGCGCTCCCATATGGGTGCAATGGGTAAATGACCCGACTCTGTTTTGCGAGTACTGATAGCCGACATCCAATAGCGTGCACCAGTTGGAAGTATGGTCACAGCCACAAGCAGCGACATGCTAACGCCAATTGCGATGGTCAGCGCTAAATCAGCAAACATTTGGCCTTCGGCATCTTCTAGAAACATAATCGGAATAAAAATAGCGACGGTGGTTGCGGTTGAAGCGAGCAATGCTCCCCAAACTTGAGTTGCGCCGCTATCACATGCCTCATCAAGATCATCACCGCGCTCTCGCAGCCGCACAATATTTTCCAGCACCACAATCGCAGCATCGAGCACCATACCGGTAGCAAACGCCAATCCTGCTAAAGAAATAACATTAAGTGATCGTCCCGTAATACTTAACACAATAAAAGTGGCTAGCAGTGACACCGGAATGGCCAAGGCTATCAGTAAAGTCGCTCGCCATTGACGTAAAAACAACCACAACACAAAAATGGCGAGTAGAGTACCAATAACCAAATTACTACCGAGCAAACCGATTGAACGTTTGATGTAACGACTGGGATCAAACGCATATTGAGCGTGTAAGCCGCGCTCAGCAAAAATGCCATCATTAAGCTCGGCCATTTTAGCTTTAACGATGTCGAGCGCTTCAAGCACATTGGCATCATTACTTTTATTCACCGAAACTCGAAACGCTTTATTGCCATTTTGATAAATAAATCCATCGAGCCTGCCATGACCAATTTGAAATTCGGCTAAATCACCCAGCTTAATTGGTAAGCCATTACGCCATTCCAAAATTAGTTCAGACAACTGCAAATAATCGTAGCGACCTTCATATCGAACGATAAATTGTTTACGCCCCACGTCAACAAAGCCACTCGAAATATCGGCCGAACGACCAATTTGCTGAGTGACTTTGGCAATATCAATCCCTAACTCAGCCGCTTTATAAGGATCAAAAATAATTTGTAATTGCTCACCTGCGCCTCCAGAGCCATCATCAAATTCAATTCGCGCGACACCGGGCAATGACTGTAACTCAGGAATTATTTGATCACGCAAAAACTTACTGTTTTCAGCTTGCTGAACCTCATCACCATTCGTTTGTTGGATAAAATATTCAATCAAGGTGTTATTGGCATCGCCCCATTCGCCCATTAAAATTTGTGGTTTTTCTGCATTGGATGGCAACGGACGCAAACGATTAAGTCGGCTGATCACTTCAATTAACGCGCGAGTCATATCAGTTTCAATTGAAAACTCTAACTGCATAAATCCAAAATTGGGCATATTCCACGAGACTAAATCAGTCATACCCGGCGTGCCGAGTAACACTTCTTCTACCGGAACCGAAATTTCTGATTCAATTTCATTGGGTGATGCACCGGGCCATGCATTGATAACCGAGATGATCGGTTTTTCAATATTAGGGAGTAATTGCGCAGGTATCCGAAAAATGGACAGCATGCCTAACAACAGCACCATGGCTCCGATCACAATAACCGCGGCAGGATTTTTTAAACTCGCTTTTGTGAGTTTCACCGATCAATTCCTTAATGCATTCAATCACATATCGCTGGATTATAGCGGTCTATGTTCAATCACTCCATGATCAAAATAGATCGTCTATAAAACGAACATTTTGATTTTACTCAATCTGATCATTTTTTCTTGCGATGCACCAATGCAAAAAAGCCTCTCATAAATGTGTTATCCGATTAAAAAAATTTTGAAATATTTTAATTTGGTTACATTTTCCACTTTGCGTTTACTGCCATTAAAAGTCACTATCATCGGTCGAACCTATAGGTGTTAGTTAAAAGAATGAGTATGCACTTATAAATGCTAATAAAAACGAGGTGAAAGCATGGACCGTCGACAATTTATTAAGCTCACTGGGATAGGGGTGGGCGGACTCACGTTACCGATTATGGGGAACATCGTGTCAGCAGAGCAGCTGTTGGATAAACCCATTGATGTTGCGATTAAAAAGCAGTTAGCCGATTTAGCATTAAACGCGGCAAAGGAAGCAGGAGCGACTTATGCCGATGCTCGAATCGGTCGCTATTTAAATCAGTTTATTACCACACGCGAAAAAGTAGTTAACAATATTGTAAATACAGAATCAGCCGGTATCGGTATTCGAGTGATTGCCAATGGTACATGGGGATTTGCAGCTACATCCGATATGTCGGTTAAGTCTATTGTTAAAACTGCACAACAAGCCGTTGCTATTGCTAAAGCCAATTCTAAATTTCAAACCGAACCAGTTAAACTCGCACCACTCAAAGGAGTAGGAGAAATCAGCTGGAAAACGCCGATAAAGAAAAATGCTTTCGAAATTCCTATTAAAGACAAAGTTGATCACTTACTCGCGGTGAATAACGCAGCCATGACCAATGGAGCCAGCTTTATCACCTCAGTTTTATTTTTAGTGAATGAACAAAAATATTTTGCTTCTACCGACGGCTCTTACATTGATCAAGATGTGCATCGTTTATGGTCTCCTTTTTTCGCCAGCGCGGTCGGCCCTGCAGGATTTAAACAACGTAACGGTCTAGGCGATCCTGTTGGTATGGGTTATGAATACCTTGATGGCCGCAAAGAAGACAAAGTTTATATCAATGGCGCTAATATTGGTTACGGAAGTTCCTACGATATGCTCGAAGATGCGGCAGAAGCCGGAAAACAATTGCAGAAAAAACTGACCACTCGATCAGTCAAAGCCGGCAAATATGATCTAGTGCTTGATCCGCAACATTTAATGCTGACCATTCATGAATCAGTTGGGCATCCATTGGAGCTGGATCGCGTTCTTGGCTATGAAGCTAATTACGCCGGAACCAGTTTTGCAACCCTCGATAAGTGGCAAACCAAAAAATTCCAGTACGGTTCTGACATCGTCAACTTATTTGCCGATAAAACTCAACCCAACTCGCTCGGTTGCGTTGGCTATGATGATGAAGGAGTAAAAACTAAAGAGTGGGATCTGATTAAAGATGGTATTTTAGTGAACTATCAAGCCATTCGCGATCAGGTGCACATGATCGACCAAAACGAATCTCATGGTTGTTGCTATTCGCAAAGTTGGCAAGATGTTCAATTTCAGCGCATGCCTAATGTCTCATTACGACCTAATCCTAAACAAGATTTATCAGCCAACGATATTATTAAGGATGTAGAAAATGGTATCTATATTGTGGGTCGTGGCTCTTACTCCATCGATCAACAACGTTATAACTTTCAATTTGGCGGACAACTTTTTTATGAAATTAAAGATGGAAAAATTACCGAGCAAATTGAAGACGTGGCTTATCAATCGAACACCCAAGAGTTTTGGAATTCTTGTGTTCAGTTAGCGGGTAAGTCTGACTACAGAATAGGAGGATCTTTCTTTGACGGAAAAGGTCAGCCATCTCAGGTGAGTGCGGTATCACACGGATGTCCGACAACTCGTTTCAATAACATCAATGTACTGAACACCAAACGAAACGTGTAATCGTGCTTGGATTTTATTTGAGAGGTTAATTATGACTATTTTATCTGAACAAGAAGCAAAAAAGATTTTAAAGAAAGTACTTTCATTTTCAAAAGCTGAAGAGTGCGAATGTAATTTAAATGGCCAAGTCAGTGGCAATATTCGTTATGCGCGTAACACGGTCACTACTGCAGGACAAGTTCAAGATTTAACCTTAGTGGTTCAATCATCTTTTGGCAAAAAGAGTGGTGTAGCAACCATCAATGAATTTGATGATGCGTCACTAGAAAAAGTAGTAAGGCGATCTGAAGAACTCGCAAAGCTTGCACCAGAAAATCCCGAGTACATACCCATACTTGGCCCTCAGAAATATCAAAAAACTCAAACGTTTTTTGTTTCAACGGCTAAAGTAACACCGGAGTTCAGAGCTAAAGCAGCAGAGGACAGTATTGCGCCTTCAAAGAAAAACAAATTAATCGCTAGTGGTTTTTTAAATGACAGTCAAAATATGTCTGCAATTATGAATTCTAAAGGCTTGTTTGCTTACAATGTGTCAACCAACGTTGATTTTTCTGCCACCATAAGAACTGAAGATGGTCGCGGCTCAGGTTGGGTCAGTAGAGATTACTCCGATGTCAAACTGTTAAACACCGCCAATGCTTCCGCCATTGCTATTCAAAAATCAATGGACTCGGTAGAAGCAAAAGAACTAGAACCCGGTCGATACACCGTTATTTTGGAGCCCGCGGCGAGCGCTCAATTATTAGCGAATATGGTTTTCTCAATGGATCAACGTTCTGCCGATGAAGGTCGAAGCTTTTTAAGCTACAAACCAGAAGAGGGCGAAGAAAATCCACCTAAGAATAAAATGGGTGTCAAAATGTTTGATGAGCGCGTCAACATTTACTCTGATCCAGCCCATCCTGACGTTCCTACTGCTACCTTTACCGGTGATGGCAGCGCATTTAACAAAACTCACTGGGTGAAAAATGGTGTAATTGCAAAGCTACCCAACTCACGATATTGGGCAGAAAAATCAGGTACCGAATATGTGCCAGGTCCAGTTGGTGGTCAGTTTATTATGGATGGCGGTAATGAAAGCCTAGAAGAAATGATTAAAAATACGCGTAAAGGCATTTTAGTTACACGCCTTTGGTATATTCGGCCACTTGATCCGCAAACTCTTCTTTATACGGGCCTTACTCGAGATGGTACATTCTTTATTGAAAACGGAAAAATCAAATATCCAATTAAAAACTTTCGTTTTAACGAAAGTCCGATAGTGATGCTCAATAACATTGAAGCATTGGGAAAACCGGTCAGAATTAATGGTAGTATGATTCCGCCGATGAAAATACGCGATTTTACCTTTAGCAGTCTTTCAGATGCCGTATAAGTGTTATCGGTAATATAAAAAGGGCGCATTTTGCGCCTTTTTTACTCAGTCTCAACTCAAACTTGAATATAAAAAACTCGGTGAATAGACGTTCATTTTTAAAATCGTTGGTAGCCACCGGACTTATGAGTCCAGGATTATCGTTATTGGCAAACAACTATCAATTTTATTTTACAAGACTGAGTTATGAGTCGGGTGATTGGAATGTTGATGAACGCATGCCGTCTAATATTCTTAACTCGCTCATCGAATACACTTCCATACCGGTCGATTTAACGGAACGTGTTATACCTTTATCTGATCCGGCTATGCTCCAAGCACCCTTTTGTTATTTAACAGGACATCGACTCGTTCAGTTTAATGAAACCGAAAAGAAAAATTTTAAAAACTATGTGTTGAATGGCGGCTTTATATTTGTTGATGATTGTAACCACGATATCGACGGTGTTTTTGCTAAATCTTTTGAGGCTGAAATGGCCAATCTATTTGGCGAAAGTGCGCTACAAAAAATAAGTAATGATCATCCCATTTACTCTAGTTTTTTCAAATTTGATGGACCACCCGTATCGAGTGTAGAACTCAATGGCTGGGGTGATGACTTAGTCCATGATTATTTAAAAGCTATCACCGTCAATGACCGTATAGGCGTTTTATACAGCAATAAAGATTTCGGCTGTGAATGGGATTATGATTTTCGTAATAAACGTTTTATGTATGAAGACAATACTAAATTCGCAGTTAATATTGTGGTTTATGCCATGACTACTTAAGCATTAAGAGACTATTTATGAAGAGTGCATCGAGTCAACTCAACGAGCGAAACTTACATCATCACCTTGCAGCTTTGCAGTCGGTAAAAACCGAAGTGCAAAAGGTATTAGTTGGTCAAGATCATGCGATTGACAGTTTGCTGATAGCCCTTTTAGCGGGTGGTCATTGTTTATTGGAAGGAGTGCCTGGGCTAGCTAAAACATTAATGATAAGTTCGCTTGCCCAAGTACTCGACTTACAATTTAATCGAATCCAATTTACTCCTGACTTAATGCCATCGGATGTGATTGGCACAGAAATATTAGAAGAGGATCATACTTCAGGAAAACGATTTTTTAAATTTCAACAAGGCCCTGTATTTACCAATTTATTGTTGGCCGATGAAATAAATCGAACACCGCCAAAAACTCAAGCAGCTTTACTAGAGGCGATGCAAGAAAAGAAAATCAGCTTTGCCGGTAAAGACTATGACTTGCCAAAACCTTTCTTTGTTTTAGCAACACAAAATCCGATTGAACAATCGGGTACATATGCGCTACCAGAAGCTCAACTCGATCGATTTTTATTGCATGTCAGTATCGATTATCCCAATTTCAATGAAGAAATCGAAATTATTAAAAGAACTACGGGAGATGAATTCGCTAAGTTAACGACGGTTCTTGATCATGAATCATTACTACTATTACAAAAAGCGACACGACAAGTTTTCATTGAAGACTCTTTAGTAACCGCGGTGATTAAATTGGTACGTAACACCCGACCAGCGTCAACAGCGCCTGATATCGTTAATAGATTTTTGCGGTGGGGCGCAGGTCCACGAGCCGGTCAAGCCATTGTGTTATGTGCAAAGGCTTATGCTTTGCTTAACGGATGTTTAAGCGTTAAACCCAGCGATATTATTAAAGTAGCTCCTAACGTACTCAGGCATCGTTTAATGCTTCGGTTTGAAGCACAAGTCGAAAACAAAAGCATTGACGATATTGTCAGTGAACTTTTGACTTCATTTAACCAGTAACGCTGAGTTTATTGTTACCGTGACACGCGCACACGAAAGATTGATCGATCCGAAGCGTTTTCTGTTCGTCGAAAATTTACAATGGATAGCCGAATACGTTGTTGAAGGGTTTATTCAAGGTTTGCATGCCAGTCAAATTGCCGGCTCAGGTTTTGAGTTTAATCAATATCGCAGCTATCAACCGGGCGATCCTATCTCTCGTATTGATTGGAAACTCTGGGCGCGTTCGGATCGTTATTTTATCCGCGAAGCTGATAAAGAAACCACGCGCGATTCTTGGTTCGTTATGGATACCAGTCCATCCATGCGGCAACAGGGACAAGAACAAATAACTAAGCTCGATTATGCTAAATGGCTAAGCTGTTGTTTAACTCGTCTTTCTCAGCTGCAGGGCGATTATTTTGCAATGGTGACATCTTCAACAGAGCCAAATATTGTTCAACGGGGTACTGGACAAGAACACTGGTTTCGGCAACTGATAACAACCCAAAAACTAGACTGTACGTCTTCTGAACATTGGAAAATGACTGCCACCGTTAGCAACCAACTGATCGATCGTCCTTCGAAAATCGTTATTTTAACTGATGGGTATCAGCAAGTTGAAGAACTCAATCAGTATTTAGAAAACATTAACGGCAAAAAACACGAAGTGACTTGTATTTTAATTAATGACTCTCTTGACCGGAATTTACCTTTAGACGCTGATACTGAATTCAAAGATTTGGAAACAGGTGAGAAAATCGTTTTAGCAAAGAATAATCAATTCGGTTATCACGATTTTTTTACTGAATTTCGCGAGAAGCAGATTTACTGGCTAAATAGTCGCAATATTGCAGCCGTTGAAGTAGACACCCGAGAACCTTTGGATGTGGCTATGCTGAAAATCATTAAAGCACATAAAAGCTTGCGGACTCTTTCATAATGCTCTCGTTTGGCCTAATGTCGTTCATTCCTTTGATAGGATTAGCGCTAATAGCGGTCCCAGTTTGGCTACACTTAAGAAAATCTCGCCAGATTCGCTCAATTTCAATTGGTAGTATTCATTTACTAAAATTACTTCAACAAAAACCATCTAAAAAGAAATCTTTAGAAAATATACTTTTACTGATTATAAGAGGTTTAATTGTTTTTCTGGCAGTAATGTTATTGGCATTTCCTTTTATAAATTATGAAACCTCGATATCAGGAAA
>JBFHSP010000122.1:0-8986 GCA_041591085.1 Kangiellaceae bacterium
AGAGTCGAAACTCAGAAACAGCCTGAAAGCGATGCGCCAACATTGAGTGATCGGCTCAAAGCACTGTTGATTCAAATACAAAATGATATCGAATATTTTGTTCAGTGCTACAAAGAAGATCGAAAAACCGCTTTTAGTTGGTGGTGGAAAACTCGAAAACAAAATGAGGCGTTAAAACAAGCAATCGAAGCTCTTCATCATGATATGTTTAATGATAATTTTACCTTGGATAAAATAGCGGCGGCTTTAGCTCCATTTACTTTAAGAGAAAATGATCGTGATAGGATATTATGGTTTAAAGATGCTCACCAAAAAATCACCCAACTATCACTAGATATTAAAACCGGTAAATCAGTTGAAAAAAGTTTTGTGCAAAGACTACAAACTCAGCTAGGTTTTATTGCTAACTCAGAAGAGTTTTGCCAACGTTTTCATCTTGAAAAAGCACGTAAAGAGGTTTTCAAAATGTACAAAGAACTAACGTCGTTATTAGAAGCACTTAAAACATTAGAGAAAGATAAGATTGCACAAAAAGAACAAGAACTAGCATTAGAATCTGAAAGATTGAAAACTGAAAAGGCCGCTTCTGAGGCAAAAGCTGCACAAATGCAAGCTATAGCACAAAAAGAGGCGCGACTTGCTGCAGTGGAAGAAAAGCGTAAAGCTGTCGCTTTTAAAGAAGCGGAGCAAGTGCAACTAGAAAAAGAAGAGAAGCTAGCGGAAATTAAAGCTCAAGAGGCCGAAACGCAACGTCAGCTTCAATTACAGGCTTCATTTGTGGATATGCAAGTTCAAGATAAGCTCAATAATCTTTCTACTAAAGAACTGTGTGCATTAATAACGGCTAAAGCACTCGATAACAATATTGAAGAAGACGATAAAGCGCTTTTAACTACTCTAAAAAATAAACTTGAAGCTGTTGTATAGTATGAAAGCAAGTAAGCTTTTTTTAATTATTGCTTTTTTATTTTTTATTCTTTCATGCAGTCAAGCCAATCAACAAAAGTCTGACTTATCAAAGGATCACTCAAACTACAAAGCATCCGTGTCGTGGCATGTTGGCACTATTTCTAAAGAGCAACTTTTTACAAACTATAAAAAATTTGAAGTGAGTAACGTTGAATTTAATCAAGAAGATATTGCGTTATTAAAGAATAACGACAATGCAATTGATATTTGGTTGGTATTCGGTACATGGTGTCATGATAGCCAAAGAGAAGTGCCCAGAATAATCAAATTAATCGAACAACTTGGCGTTAATTATAAACTGCATTTATATGCTGTAGCGCCCGATAAAAAAATAATGGATACCATTCCTGTATCATCGATTAAATATACACCTACATTGGTACTCTTTAGTGGTGACACAGAGTTAGCAAGAATCATTGAAACTCCGCAACAATCTTGGGAGTCAGATCTTGCAGCCTTATTGCGTTAAACAGCATATTCCATGCATGGTAAGTTTGAAAGCAAGGGCTTATTAGTCTAGTTTTAATAGAAATTAGAGTATTTAATGTTTCTCTTTGCGAGCTGCCAAAATGAGTCAAATCGCTTTATTAATAGAAAAAATTAAAGAGCTTCCTAGGGTAGTGATCCAAGCACACGACTTTCCCGATCACGATGCCGTTGCTTCAGCTTTTGCACTAGGCTATTTATTAGAACAACAAGGAATACCGGTACTGCTCGTTTATAACGGAATGGTTGATAGAATATCGCTAAAAAATTTAATCGAAATTTTGCAAATTGATATTAAGCCTTGGAAAGATTCCGACGTTCATACCTTCGATAAAATCATCACTGTTGATGGTTGTATTGGTGAAAAAAATGTTTTGGATTTACCGGGCGACGAAATAGCGGTGATTGATCATCATCAAGTGAATCCTCCAGAAAACTTATGGTATTGCGATATACGTCCAGAGTATGGTGCAACAGCAACAATTATTTATGAATATTATCAAGAGTTAGGTGTCGCAATGCCTACTAATGTTGCAACTGCACTACAAGTAGGATTGAATGTTGATACCGCCAATTTAACTCGCGGTTTTGTTCAAGCAGATATTGCTGCCTTCTCGGCATTACATGAACTTGCAGATCCTGAACTGGTTAATCGCATTACCCGAAACTGCATGACCTTTGCCGAGTTGAAATTTTATGGTCAGCTACTTAGCAATGTATCGATTGAAAACGGTATTGGCTGTGCTTGGCTGAGCGAATCATGCCCTAAGAATATGTTAGGAGTGCTTGGTGATTTTTTGATAGCCATTGATGAAATCCACACCACCATTTTGGCCACTCCCCAAGACGACATTATTCAAGTAAGTCTTAGAACCGAAAATACGGAGTTCAATGTTGGGCAACTTGCCTTTAATGTGCTTAATCAAAATCAAATTGGATTTGGGGGCGGTCATTGGCATATGGCCGGAGGCATGGTGGATATTGCAAAGTTTGAACAAAAATTCACTACCGACCGTTTTTTTAAACTGTTCCTATCTCAGTTAAAATAACCAACCCATTTTTTACCTGTTTGTCTTATTATTCACAAAAGTAGAAGGATTGAAACATAAATAAGCTAGTGATGGTTTTTGAATTACCTAGTTGCTTTAGTTAGCCTTTTCTTAGCCCGAGTTCAGGTTAACTAATAAAAACGTAATTAATTATTTTTATTTACCATTAATGCCGAAGCGAGTATGCCAGCTGGTAAAGCAATTGAACCGATTGCAATATAAGCAATAAATCCGGCAACCACTTTTCCCAGCACGGTAATGGGATATACGTCACCATAACCAACGGTAGTTAAAGTAATTACCGACCACCAAAGAGCTCTAGGAATAGAACCAAAAGCTTCAGGTTGTGCTTGTCCTTCAATCATATAAAGAGCAATTGCACTGGTCATAAGAAAAATAAACGAAATGAATACCGATACTGCGAGTTCAAAGCGTTTGGAGTAAAACGCACTGAATATTTTGTTGAGTGATTTAGAGTACCTACCCAGTTTTATAAATCGTGCAAATTTTAATAAACGTAATATTCTTACAGCAACAGTATCGGTGGGCGTTAATAATATGAGTGTGGGTAAAAAAGCGAGCAGATCAATGATAACCCATGGACTTAATAAATAATTCCAAGACAAAATTTTATTTTTGTACTGTGCCATTTCAGAGCAAGTAAACCAACGAACTAAAAACTCTCCGGCAAATATAAAAGCAAGAATCAGTTCAATATTACTAAGCCAAGAGGCATCTGCTTTTTGAAAAGCAACTTCAGTTTCAATAACAACAATGATTGCCGCAAACAATGTCAAAAATAAAAAGACCCGGTTAAATAAACTTAAACCGGGTCCTTGATAGAGCTCGGGATGAATAAACTGAGCGAACTCTTTTTTGGTCATTTTAGTTGTTGTTCATTTTCTCAAGTTCAGCTTCTAACTCTTGCTGAGCTTTGTGAGCTTTGAACTCTTGGTATAACACGTCTTTTTGGCTTGGTTGCATTGCTGCTCCGCTTTGAGAAATAATTTCATCAAATAATTGTTTAGTTGCAGAGCCACCTAAAGTAACCAATACACATAGGTTTTTCTGACCGTCCATATCAACAAACTCAACTTTTTGCGGGCGCGAACCTACTAAAGTCTGATTGGCGACTTGCTTTGACACATTTGTGAAGTTAGTGCCCATTTGAACGCCGCCAACGGTATCAATTCTTTCTTGATAGGTTTTAGACATTGCACTGACTTTCGAATTAATTTGTTGTGCTAAATCGGCACGAGCATTAGCAGTAGCTGCAGAACGGTCTACCGAAAAATTTCCTGAATAAGGCATACATTGCGATGAAGCAATGCCGTCTTCAATATAAGGATTTAAAACCCAATCTGGAATGTTGGTTTCAGGTGCTGCGGTTGCCTCAACTTCTGGCATTTTTTTTCCACCACATGCGACCATTAATGGAAGTAGTGCTGCTAGCATGATTACTTTAGTTTTCATCGGTTTGCTCCTATTGATTAAATCTCAACCACTGATCCGTAGATACTGTAGTTTTCATTATTGGGAATGATTTGAATTTCCTTTAAATGTGCGGTTACGATTACTTTTCCGGTATTTTTAGTATCCACAAGTTTGTAATATCCATCTTCACTGCGTTTGACGCGAACTTCAGATGCCACATCTATTTTTTTCTGTTTCGCTAAATCAATCATAGCGTATTTGATGGCTAGTTCGAGTTTATCAGAAATAAGTCCGCTAGCAACCAATCGATCTACTCGGCCGACCCCTAGTGCCTTTGAATCGTTTTCATATTCGGTACGAGAAGCGCCATGAATTTTAAATTGGGCAAAAAGCATATCGGACTCTGAGAAACAAAAACCATTGAGTGTTGATGTGACTTCAATATCCTCTCCAACTTCAGCCGAGTTATTTATACTATATTGCTTAAACTTAACGCCACTATTGTCCTCTTCTACGAATCGCTCATCGATATTGACTTTCGATAAGTTTAGGTAACTAATTAGATCATCCAAATTCTTTTGTAAATAAGAAAACTGGGATTTAAGGGACGTAGAGCGATGGCTGACTACAACGAGTTCGTTAGCTTGATTATTTCCACAAAGCCAAGCCGGATTACAGGCTTTAAAATCACATTCTAAAGAGTCACAAGCGTTAATCGATTGCTGTGATTGAATGGCTAACGCAATTTGGTAAATACCATGTCGGTAAAAATAACTTTTAGTATTGGCTGCATCGGCGCTATTAAATTCAGGATGGCGTTCTAAGTTTTTAATAGCCAGCATTTCAGCTAAATTTTTCGCTTTTTCATTAGCAAGAATATTAGCGTTAATAATGCCTAATCCTCCGACAGACTGCTCCCCGCCAATCGAAGTATGAGCGCATTGCTCTTGCGCTATGGCTACTGAAAAGAAGAAAAGTAAGAAATAACTAACTAATGCCCGCATAAAATAACAACTCGCTGTTAGTTAAGAAACTTTGTTGAATGGCATCGACATCGACGTTTCCGTAGCCAAAAAAATTAGGAGCGTACGTGGCTCTAAATACCATGATTTGTTCTATTAATTGCTCATCTCCAAGTAGATCAAGCTCATTGATTTTTTCTAAATCGGCATATAAATCTTTATTGATGCTTTGATTAGCAACACTACTCCAGCCCAGATAAATATTGACACTCATGCCATTTGATAACACTGGGGTCGACTCTAAATAGAATGAATTATTTTTAGAGAAGTCATAAGCCAAATAATCGGTACTGGGAGTGATCATATCAAAAGCGGTTGTCCATAGAGGCTTTACATTATCGTTGTCTAAGTTGATGTTAGGTTGAAATGAAGAGTTAAAACTCATTACGTAGTAGGCTTCAACTCTGCTATCTGCTTCAAAAACGACTAATATAAAGTCATCTTCAAAGTAGTAATTAGCATCAACATTGTCTCCTACTCGTTTAATCAGTTGCGGCTCTCCTAAATCGTTTTCTAAATAGCGTGCATTTAGCCCGACTTTAACGTTAGCAATTTTCTCGTAGTACACTTGGTTACTAAAAAGAGAGCGACCAAATTCATAGAACCGGTTTATTACTTCAAACGAGTCATTGAAGTTACCCAAAGCCACAAACATCAGAATGACCGAAACAAAACTGGCAGGTAGTTTTGAGATAATTTCTTCGAAAAATCCTTGTTCTTCATTTTTCGATTGCGACTCTTCCGAGGTCTTCTCAGCGTCATTGTGTGTCATTACATGGTCTCAAATTTACTCACGGAGCCCGCTACTTTTCGTAAGTAGTTCTTGGTTTCATCGTAGGGTAAATCGTTGATAAGACGGCTATAGACCTCATCAGCACTCATTTTATTGGCTGCGGCAACAGCTAAGTTAAGCTTTTTGGTGTTAGTAAGTGCTCGCGCAACGTTACCCGGACCAGTATTGTAAGCCGCGATCACACAGTACATACGGTTAATGGGGTTTTCGATTTTTCTGAAATAGCGTGCATCTAGCAAATTTAAATAGCCCACCCCAATCGCGATGTTATTTTTGGGTTCAAATAAAAAGTCTGGGCTAAACACAACCTCGGACGAAAAGTGACGCTGCGCTACATCCATTCCGGCTGATTCAGGTACAACTTGCATCAACCCATATGCTGGGATCGGTGAAATAGCTACGGGATTAAAGCTGCTCTCGTTGTACATAATCGAATAAATGAGCTTCGGCTCTATGTCCCACTCTTTAGAAAAAGCATCGACATAAGCTTGGTATTTTTTTGCACGCAAGGTTGTCCACTTTTCTGAAAGATTTATTTTAGCCACCATGGCTTTCTTTTGGGTGGTGCCCTTGGCAAGTAATAAAGAGCCTGGTAGGGCTGATGCGAACATCCATTCAGAGGGTTTTTGAATAATGCTGACCTGCTGAGATTCAATTGAAGCCATTTCTGCTAGTTTTTCAGCTTGCTTTTCAACATTGGCTTCGCCGGTTAGCTCTTTAACTTCTGATAGGACTTCAGGCTCCTCATCAGCATGCTTATTAAAAATTTTATCAATGTGGGAAACAATGGCTTTTTCATTTGGACTGGCAATCTTATTGAGATTCTTTTTTAAGGGATTATCTTTATTGGCTGTCTTTTTGGTTTGCTTAAGAAGCCTGCCAATTTCCGATTGTAGTTGTTTTTGAAAATCAGACTGACTTAGGCCGGTTAAATCTTTGATGATGATTTGGTTGTTTTCATAATCCACCTGAACCTGTCGACTCAAATCATCGCTGTATTCTACCCAATTCTTTTTGTCGGAAATCTTCGTTTGGTCGCCCCAAACTTGTTGCACTGAAGCAACATAGTTATCAAACTCTTTTCGAGTTTGCTCCATATAAGATTGCCATTCCTCAAGTTGAGTCTTTTGAAACTGATCAACTTCTTGCTGATATTGCTTAAGAAAAGCTTCGTACTCTTTGAGTTCTTCGCACTCTTCTTTTGTTTGGCATTGTGCGTATACAGAGCCCGAAATAAGTGAGCTTGCTAGACTGAGAGTGGCAATTGCAAATGGACGTTTCATTAGCTCCCTTCCTTAATATAATCCAACGATTCAATTGATTAGTTGCAGTAACAGCGTTTATCAAATTAACCAAAGTAACGCCTTTTCACAGACTATCTTATTGATTTTTATAGCTTATCCCTCTTAGTATGTCGAGTTATATTGTTTTTTTTATTTAAGATTTGTCGACCGGCCAAAAGGGTTTGCAATCTGAGATGAATCTTTTAAACTGTGACTTTAGTCACACTAACAATAGGTTATAGCATTTAGTTGTAAATGAGTCTATTCTTTGCCTAAGCGTTTGGCTGAAGAAATTACCTATGGAATCGAGGGAAGCATTAATTTATGCGGTATCTTAAAAGCGTTTTGCTAGCGCTAGTAGCTTTAGGATTCAATATTTCCGCTAGTTATGCCCAACAAAGCAGTTGGGAGTCGGAACTGAAGCTCAAGCAGGAAGAGTTGAATGTTGCAAATGCAACACTTCTGGAAGATAAAGATAATTTGAGAAAAAAGGAGCTTAACCTAAGAGAAGCACAAGATCAGTTGGTTTTAAAACAAAGAGACCACGAAGAAAAGAAGTCTAATTACACCAAGCTAAATAATATGAACTTGAGTCAGCCAGGTATCATTAATCAAGATGCATTGACAAAAGCTAATAACGATATGAGCGAGTCATTTGTAGTTTTAACTGAAGCGCAAAATCAAATAAAGAATCTTAATAATCAAATTACCGTTGCCAAGTCTGCAGTCAACCGCTCTTCGAGCCACGCATTAAAAATTGAAGGCCAAGTAAGAAGTCTGGTCGATAAAATTGTAAATTCAAAACTTCAAGTAGAACTCAACAAACTAAAAGAGCCTCGATTGGTAAAAGCGAAAGGTCGAGCAACTTGTACAGAAGAAGAGTCTATTAAAAAATGTAAATCGAGAGCTAAAACTGATGGTCAGCGTAAAGCGACTGAGCAAGGCGGTATTATTTCAATTAACTCGGTTACTCCAATTGAAAATTTACAAATTTCAGAAGATTTAATCAAAAGTGAGGTGAGTGCCGATTTAATCAATCAAAAAGTTTTATTTGAAGGTTGGGCGCCCGATAGTCAAAACACTTGGGAATATTCCATAGAAGCAACCATTGTCCCAAGAGTATCAAGAACCATTTCTGATCAGCTAAAGGCAAACTTTGAGCGAGAATTATTAGCTAATGTCACTTCGCCAGTTCAAAGAACCACTCCAATGAACCCCATCATGCCTTCCTATCAAACTTCAAATATTACCGACGGCATATCAGAAACCACCATTGTTTCTGAGCTTGATTCTTTATCAAAAAAAGCAAGAGTGCAAATAGAGGCACAAAAGTTTTTTGCACCGATAAATGACAATGCGTTTTCTACCTATATTCAAATGCAAAAATTGAATTCATCGCATTTTTTAACCAACAGTACGGTTAATTTATTAGCCAGTAAAATAGCGGTGGCAATTAACGACAAAATTAATCAAAGTGATTATATCGGTGCGAAAACATTGTATGACCAAGCCGATGCGGCCATTATTGCTCCAGACTCCGCACGCAACCAGCTTGCCATGGTTGGTAATCAATTAAGATTAATGGAACAATCGAATCAATCACAAAAAGAATTGAGAAATTATTTAAATTTGGCGGCGGATTATTTAAATCAACAAAGATATTTAGAGCCAAAACGTCGCAATGCTCATCACTTTTATGTAGAAGCGCTTAAGTTAGACAGTACTAACGCCGAGGCATTAGCAGGACTAGAAACGCTTCAAGACAGAATATTACAGCGAGCCAAACGCTTAGCCGATCAAGATCAAAAAAATGATTCGTTGAGTTTACTGGCCGATGCAGTTAAAGCATTTCCACAAAATTATGCATTTAAGAAAGCCTATCAAGAAGTAAATGACGAAATTAACAAGCCTAAACCTAAAAGAAAAATTAGAGGGGTGGGTTGGTAATAC
>JBFHSP010000123.1:0-8697 GCA_041591085.1 Kangiellaceae bacterium
AAACTCGACAAGCTAACAATGGTGTTAGCAATTGAGCTAAAACCTATGTTGCCTACAGAGGCTGAGCCAAACCATGATAAGCCACAAGCCATAATCGCAAAGATCAAACTGATTGCAATCAACCAGCGATTTCTTAGTCCGTCTTTAAACTCTTTTTGTGCAATCGCTATGGTTGCTCTCATGACTTAATCCTAAACTTTTTTTGAATGCTTTGTTCTTTGTATGGTGCATCGATGACTTGATGCGCATTATCGATAAAAAAACGATACAACTGTTCAAGACTGGGCGGTTTAGTGTTGAGATCTTGAATACCAGGTTGATTCATTAATATTTTTAACGAGCTGAGCTTCTCTGTCGGATCCACTGCTATTGAAAGTTTTCCTGCCGCATGTGACCTAACCGGTTTGTTAAGCTTGCGACCTAAGTCATCCATTTCAAAGCATCCACTAAAAATAATTTCCACTGGTAATTGAGTTTGTTTTCTTAGTTCATCAATCGAACCATAGGCGCTTAACTGTCCGTTAGCCAGAATCGCTGCTTTGTCGATATGTTTTTCAACGCCAGGTAAAACATGGGAGCATAAAATAATGGAGCATCCGTTATTCTTGAGTTGATCAATCAAGCCATAAAACTCTTGAGTTGCTATCGGATCGAGTCCGACCGTTGGCTCGTCAAGTAACAACAGAGAAGGCTCAGTCAGCAAAGCTTGTGCGAGCCCAAGTCGTTGTTTCATCCCTTTTGAGTAGGTTTTTACTTTACGGTTACCGGCTTGGGTCAGGCCTACTTGCTCGAGCAAACGCTCACATTTTTTTAGTTCAACTTTTTTTAATTTGGCGAAAAAGGACAAAACCTCATAGCCCGTTAACTGTTGATAGAAAGAAACATTTTCAGGAAGAAAGCCAAGCTGGTAACGATAATGGTTAAAATGAGTAGCGCAGGGGTTTTGTCCAAAAACTTTTACTTCTCCTTCACTTGGCTGTAGCAAACCAAGAATAAGTTTCATAATGGTTGTTTTACCCGCACCATTGTGACCGAATAATCCTAATACCTCTCCTTTTTCCAGCGCCAGATCAAAGCCCTTTAAAATAGATAATGAACCAAAATTTTTTTTGATATTGGTTAGTTGAATGACGCTCATACCGTTTCTCTGTAATTCATGATTCTAGTGGTTTAAAGATTTATTGGTTAAATCCTTACTCAGTCTTTAATGGTGATGGAACGATTCAATTGATTAAAATCATTGCTCATTAAAGGGTAACTGTCTTTTATTCCTGGCGATTTTAAAATCGGAAAGGCTTTTTGTACCCATTTTAATGTTTGGATCGCAGGGCTATTGATTAATACATTGGCTACTGGATATTTCCACAATATTTTATCGATACCATCATTGGGCTCAAAAGGCTCATCACCGATACCATCGGAGTTTCGATCCCAACCCTGGTAATCACTCCAATAGTTACCTTTAGCTTGATAAGACCATTCGACTTCGGTATTGGCAACATATTTAACCTGACGTTTGTTCTTAACAAAATAGTTGCCATAGATTTTATTACCTTCCGAGCCGGCGGTTAAGTGAATCGCAATATCACTTTCTGTCAGCAAGTTGTTACTCACGGTGTTAAATGGAGCGTTGTACATAAACAGTGCTTTACCTTCTGCGCCTTTGATCAATTGCTCACCACCACTGCCCTGTTGCTGATGGACGTGACTGATCCGATTGCCAACAATGGTTGAGCTAACAATATAGTTCATTAAAATTCCGTAGTTGGTGTCATTCTCCGATCGATTGTTCAGTACGGTTAGAAATTTTGATTGCATCAAGGCATAACCGGTTCGAGTGTCATGGGTATAATTATTTTCAAGATGATTGTTATACGAGTACATATAATGAATACCATAACGAAGGTGGTGCAGTTTATTGCCAATTAGTCGGTTATCATTGCTGGTATCAATATAAATTCCATCACGGGTATGCCAAACTTTGTTATTTTTTACTAGTGAATGGTGAACATTGTACAGATGGATACCGTTGCCACGATCTTGAGAACGGATCGATAAATTTCCTTCAATTTGGTTATTGCTGATGGTGGCATGATTTGACGCATCTAACCAAATGCCAAAAGTATCACCTTTTAAATAATTATTGTCGATTACAATATAAGGGGCGGTTTTCTCAACGAAAATACCGGCATTCATTTCTGATAAACTGTTGCCCCAGTTGCTAATTCTACAATTTCTTATGGTTACATGTGCGGCGCTTACACGGATTGTGTCCGACCGATGATTTCCATCGATTACCGCGCCCGACTGACAAACAAGTTCAATCGATTGGTTAATGTTTAAATTAACTAAATAATGCCCCGGCGTTAATACGATTCGATCTTTTGGCTTGGCGTTGCTAATGATCTGCTCAAGGTCATCGGCTGGTGTTACTTGTATTTCCTCAGCATGTGCACCAAAGGCGTGAGAAAAGTAAACCCATAAACAGAGTAAAATAATGGTGAATTTTTGGTGTTTTTTCAAAGCTTGTTCCAGATCATGCAGTTATTCGAGCATTTCAGTCGCCGCGTTTTTAAGTTAAAAACTTGAGCTTTAGCAAATGCCAAAGCTCAAGTTTAACCGGTTATACGTTTAGGCTTTTTCTACTAACATTCGGCCACGCATTTCCATGTGAAGCGCATGACAGAACCAATGACAATAGAACCAAAAAACACCCGGCTTGTCGGCTTTAAAAGTGATTGAAGAAGTGGCCTGTGGACCAATTTCCATGCTCACACCGTGTTGATTCAAAGCGAAACCATGAGTCACATCCTCGACTTGATCTAAATTAGTAACCACAATGGTCACTACATCGCCTTGTTTAACGGTAAATTCCGACATACCAAAACTAGGCGCGACAGAAGTCATATAAACCCGAACCTTTTTGCCCTCTCGGATCACTTTATTATCCGTTTCTAAAGTAACGCCATCTTTTCTAGCCATTTCAACGGTTTCTGCAAAGATTGGGTCGTCGCGAGTCCAGATTTTTTTCGGTTTCAATTTGCTGCGATGAACTATCATACAGTCGTGTGGTTCGGCAAATGTTGGGCCATCGTGAATAAGCTTCATTTCGTCACCGGAAATATCGATTAATTGATCATTTTCGGCACGTAATGGTCCAACTGGTAGGAAGCGATCCTTAGAAAACTTACACAAAGCGATCAAATATTTGCCGTCAGCGTCTCGGGTTTCGCCCATAGTGGTGTGATTGTGACCAGGCTGATAATGAACATCGAGTTTTTGTCGAATGTAATTGACCTTTTCACCATTGTAAGCTCGAATAGCATCTTCCACGTTCCATTTTACCATCTGACTGTCTAGAAACAGCGTGGTGTAGGCGTTGCCTCGACCATCAAACGCTGTGTGTAATGGTCCAAGCCCTAGCTCTGGTTCTCCAACCACGGTATCACGTTCGCTGATTTTTCCGGCAAACAGATCGGGTAATTTTTTGATGGCTACAATAGTGACAGTGGGCGACAGTTTTCCGTTGGCAACAAAGTACTTACCATCGGGTGATGTATTACAGCCGTGTGGGCTTTTGGGTACTGGAATATATCGCGTGTAAGGGCTATTGGCTTTTTTGCGACCGTCAACTACCGGGCACTTAGAATCACCAATGGTTTGGAACTTACCCGCCTTGATGTCCTTTTCAATTGCGTGAATATCAAATACCACCATCCAATCACGCTCGTTGCGCATACTCTCAGCCAAGGTCACCCCTTCTTCCGAGTTGTAGCAAGTAGCTGCGGCAAAGCGACCATCATAATCGGCATCAGTATTATCCAGGTTTCCATCAACAATTACTTGGAAAGCCATTTCCATTTTCTCGGCGTCCACCGCGTTGAACATGGTGAAATATTTGCTAGGGTCGTTCAGGTCGCGGCCATCATTTGGCTGAGGAATACGAAATTCACCGTTGCAGAACACGTATTTGGTATGAGGCACTTTTTGAACGCGTAATCCGTGAATGGCCTGAACATTCGGAACTGTGAGCATTTTGTCGGTTTTCATCACATCGCAGCGAATACGAGCAACACGAGTGTTAAGTTTGTCGTTAATAAATACGTATTTTCCGTCGTAACGGCCATCGGTCATACTCATGTGCGGGTGGTGAGCGTCACCTGCGTGGCAATCGGCACTGTCACCTTTAATCCGTTTGGACTCATCGGTAAGACCCCAGCCAGTTGCCGACTCAGTATTGAAAACAGGGATACGCATTAATTCACGCATGGATGGTATGCCCAGAATGCGCACTTCACCTGAGTGACCGCCACTCCAGAAACCATAATATTCATCCAGTTCGCCAGGGCCAATGTTGTGATGGGCTTCGTCTCTTGCCCTGTTTGCCGCTTCGGCAAACTGAGCAGGGGTCAAAACACCGGTAATACCTAAGCCAGCAAGTCCGGCTGCGCTGGCTGCCGATGCGCCGAGAAAGCCGCGACGGCTGATGCCTTTTTTGTTTTGAGCCGATGGGGCTACATCTTTTTGGTCAGTCATTATTTTCTCCAGTTTGTGTCGATTTTTAATTAACCCTTTAACTGCATGGGCTTACTTCTAGTGCGTTTAGTCTTACAACATTTGAGCAATCTGTTTTTTAGCCAATTAAGTAGGTGCGTTTTGTTGCCATCAAGTTGACTCTATCGAATTGCTTAATTCTGTTATTTCTATTCTTCGTTCATCGTTTAGATTTCGGCCCAAGCCACGCTGATTTTTTCTACCCTTTCTTTTGGCTAACACCAGCGGTGGGCATTTGTTGTGATTCACATAAGTCACCTGACAGTCGAGGCAGTGATGGCATTCATTTTCGTTAATCGTGCCATCCGGATGTATCGCTTGGATCTCGCATTCTTTAGCACATAATTGACATGGGTCACCGCATTCAGGACGACGTTTGAGCCAGTTAAACAATCGAAGTTTGGTTGGGATAGCCAGAGCCGCTCCCAAAGGACAAATGTAACGACAGTAAAATTTTCTCGTAAAAACCGAAATTAATAGCAGTACTAACGCGTAGGTCACAAACCACCACTCTCGTTGAAACAGGAGTAAAATGGACGTTTTAAAAGGTTCGACTTCCGCTAGTTTTTCAGCTGTGGACATTGATTCGAGCGAAACACCAAACAGCGCTAAAAAGATTAAGTATTTCAAGGCCCATAACTTGCCGTGTATAGAAAAAGGTAATTCGAATTGCTTAACCTTAAGCTTGCGTGCGAGCTCGTTTATCAATTCTTGCAGCGCGCCAAAAGGACACAACCAACCGCAAAAAATTCCCCGACCCCAAAGCAAAATGGTGGCAGCGGTAAAACTCCACAGAATAAACAACATTGGATCCATATAAAAAAGATCCCAACTGAAATCCTGAAAAAGAGCTTGGACAAAAGTAAAAACATTGACCACTGATAATTGGCCTAATCCGTACCAACCAACAAACGTGACGGTATAAATTAAATAAAAGCGTCGCACGTTATGAAAAAACTTAGGGTAATGGATCAACCAGTCCTGCAAGAAAATGATGGCTAAAAGTAAGACTAAGCTCAGCGATAATATGGAAAGCTGAAATGTTTTTTGTTGCCAAATAGTCACCCATAAAGGTTTGGGTTTCGCCGCTTCAATCGCCTCTTCTGAAGGTCTTTCAATATAACTTTCTGGCGTTTGATACGAGCCTGAAAAATTAATAAACGTGCTTTCAATAGGGCCAACTTGCTTTCGGACTAATAGATTAAGATCCCAGCCAAGCCCTGGATCAAAATTAAAGTGATCACGAATAATGAAGATGGCCATTTCAGAAAATTGGGGGTAACCCTGAGGGTAAATATCAAACAACTTAAAATAATCCAGATCACGAAAACTGATGTTGGCGTCTTTTTGCTGGATACCGATTCGGTCGAAAATACCACCTCTGACAAATCCATTGCCTCGAAAGGAGTAGATACCATTGGCCATTAATGCCACCGCATGTTCGCCCGGTTTCAACTGTTGCATTAACCATTGGTATTCGCTGTCGCCAAGCAAGTTGCGACCAGCCGTTGGTGGATTTAAATAGGAATAATAAAGATCTATAAATGTGGTTTGCTTTTCACTTTCATCGGCAACATCAACCGATTCAGCTGGCGTATTAACAAAAGCCGCATCCACGTCTTCTCGAGTTAGTTTTAACCGACGAATGGTGCCATCACCGGTTAATTCAAACCAATCGCGGGAAACAAACACATCTTTTTTAACTGTAGAAATTGGAAGCGAATCTTCAGCACTCGGTTTAATTAACCCTAATGCAATAGCAACTTTTCGACTCGCACGTAGGATGGTTTCATTCACTACCAAAACCGTGACTGTCGCACCCGTAACGGCATCGATGCCAACTTCATCTTCAGCCACATTTGAACTAACACGAAGTTTGTCAGAAAGATTATGACCTTCATATTGGCTAGCAAAATCTTGCAGTTTTTGTTCTGGAATACCAACCAGCAATATGGGTTCATGATGCTCAATGACCCAAGCGTATTGAAAGTTGCCGCTAAGATCGATAGCGATGACTAAATTAATCGGCTTACCGGAATAGGCAGGAATAGAAACGTGGCTGTCGGTTTGAAAAACATATCCAATTACTTGTTGTTGATTCAGTAACGGCCAAGTTTTATTGGTTTTGTTAAATTCTCCAAGTTCGGTTGACGGTGAAAATTTTTCTAGAACCGCGCCTTGAATAACCTTGGTTAATTTGGGGGCTTTAGCGTCAGTCGAAGCGAATACATTGAAGCAAAAAAGCAAACTAACCAAAATAAAACAAATTTTGAGTGACCCAAACACTTTGAACATTCAGTCTCTCTTATCCATAACATGCTTCAAAATATTACTTACAGGCATGATTACCTTTTATGTCACAAATAGTTTTGATCTAAATCAATTTAGTTGTGGCGCTATGTTTGATACATCAAAACAGAAAAACTTAAAATTTGTTAAGCTGATGGTGATGCCACCACTTATAGAGCTCAGCAAAAATAGGCTTGTGAATCTACTTTAAGTTCTTCAATCATAAGTCGCAAAGCAAATGCGGCGATCTACCACCAAAAATCTGATACACCTATTACTTTTGTCTAGTTGGATATTTACTGCTAGCTTAGGGTTTGCCCGCTACTTTAGGCTGAAGAATTAACTGAACAAAAAGATCAACTATTCATGATAGAGTTCGATTATTTAAAAAAATAAAATGGAATTTTTTAACTCGGAAAGAATAAAAAGAAATGCATGCAAGTAAATTATCTATGTGAAAGCAACCCAACTTTACTCTTTAAGCGTATGAAGAATTCAAAGTGCAACGAATATTGGTCGCTTATTTTTACATTTTTAGTTAAGAATAAAACATGAATAAATACGCTTAAATTACGAGCTCTATCTAATCGATAAAGGCCTTATACTCTATTAAATACTCCTGACCTCTATTCTTTTCTTACTTAAACTAAATGTATCACCAAAGAAGATGCCGAGTTTGATCCACAAGAAATTATGAAAGACCTACATGGATGCAGTGTTATCGAAAATAACATCGTTGGAAACTCCATGACCATTAATATGAGTTGTAATTTGGAAGGCATGAAAGCAACCCTCACTGGAAAAGTAAAATCAGAGGGCGAACATGGTGAAGGACAAATGAACATGAGCATACAAATGCCCGGTATGAATATGAGCATAGATTTAAAATGGTTAGCAAAACGAGTTGGCGACTGATAAATCTCCTCTTACTTAGTGATAATAAGCCGACATTTGTCGGTTTTTTATCAGCTGAACACGTTAAATTTTTCTGATTAAGATTTTTTAATAGGATACGTCCGCTTAACGAATTTTCAGCAAACTTAAGCTATAAAAATTTATTCTTTGAAGGATGCGGTGAAGTGAAACGAACCTCATCATTTTAATTTGGTAAGTTGCATACACCCTGGGTTTACAAATTAGTTTTCAAGATCTGGTTTCATACCTAATACAGTATAAAAGCGATACTTGTGAGAGCTTTTGCATAAGCATGCGAAGACGTTCAAACCAAACTAATTCACTGGATAAGTCAACCATTTCCGGTTAATCTCGCTCCCATTACCTTCTCCTTTCTATTAACTATAAGCGAGTAAAACCATGCCCGTTTTAGCATCTCGAATGAATCGAGCCAAACCCAGCACCATTATGATGATTGCCGAAAAAGCCAAACAACTCAAAGCGGAAGGACGCGACATCATTAGTTTCAGTATTGGTGTGCCAAACTTTCTGCCGGCAGAACATGTGTACCAAGCTGCTCAAGAAGCACTGAGCCACGATTCGGGACAATACCTACCAGGTCGTGGTGAAACTCATTTGGTGCAAGCGTATTTAAAACGGCTTTCAGAAAATGGCTTTACTGGTTATAGCGCTAACCACATTGCCACCGGTATTGGAGCGAAACACATTCTCTTTGCATTGCTGTACGCGCTGCTTAATGAAGGTGATGAACTTCTATTCCCTTCTCCCTATTGGACCACTTATCAAGACATTGCAGATCTGATGGGAATTGTAACAAAGCCACTACCCTGTCCTGCGAGTCAACATTACAAGTTAACACCTGAGCAGCTGACAGCAAGTATAGGTCCTAAGTCAAAAGCATTATTGTTTAATAACCCATCTAATCCAACGGGTATGGTT
>JBFHSP010000124.1:0-8696 GCA_041591085.1 Kangiellaceae bacterium
AACATGTTTTAAATATGGAAACTTCACAGCAGATAAACGATTTTTTGCTAGAAAAAATAAATTCCAAAAGATTACTTAATATAGTAAAAACAGATAACTAGAATCATTTATTTAATTTCTTTTTCTACTTCGACTAATGTCGTCAGCAAACTTTGATCAACTTGAATAAATCCGCGTCTGGGTCTGTCTAAATCGATAATAATAAAAACAATCAATGCAATTAAAAATGAAATTAAAATAGAGGGAGTCACAATTCTTTTTCCGGTTAAACCGGCTGAATAGCCTAGCATGCAAGAGGATGCGATAAACACTAAAAACAACAGCAAGATCACCACTTCTGGTACGTGCATTTGCAATAACGCTGTTCGTTTGGTTTGCGCATCAAATACGCCATTTAAAGCATTGATAAAATAACCCGAAGTTACTGCTCTTGGATCGGCTTCTGCCGCGGCAAGCGCTACTGACCATAATGCTTTTTGTAAATCAGCTAGCTGTTTAAAATAACTATCGCGCTGACTAACTTCAGTTAAATCTAAATGACTGAGTTGAATACGTTTATGCACGTAACTATCTAATAGTTGTTTTGCTTGGTGATCAAATGGCGAAGCTAGCAGCTCGGTTCTAAGTTGCGCAGTTCCTATGGCATTAGCTTCTTCTATCAGTGCTTGATTGCGAGAGTCGTATCTTTGCATTGACATACTAAACGTAAAACCGAGTAACAATGCGAGTAAACCTAATACACTGGCTTGTACCGCACCGGTTAGTGATTTAATTTCATCATCGGTGCGGTTTTGTACATAACGACCAAAATGAAAGCTGATTTCATTGGCAATAAGAATGGCTAAAAAAAGACATAGCGTAATCAGTAAACTGCTGTGATCGTAAAGAACCATATTGAACTCTTAAGTGTAATAATCTATAACGCAAATTTTTGTAAAAGCTCTCGCGTTTCTTTTGCTGGGTTATAACCTTCTTCGGCTTCATTCCAAATAGATTGAGCTTTTTGTAAGTAAGGCTTAGCACAATCGGAATTGTCAACGCCTAAACAAATTTTTGCGAGATGTAAATTAATTTCTGGTTGCTCTGGCCATTGCGGTAAGTATTCTTGTGCGTATTTTTCAGCAAGTTCAAATTGCTTATCCATGTAAAGTGCTTCAACAATTGCATCGTAAATTACAGGAAGCAAATCCTGCCCATTTGCTCGTTGTGCTGAGCTATTGAGTTGATTTAAAGCGAGTTGAAAATGTTGTGCGGCCATTTTATGGTCGCGTTTGCTTTGTTCAATCCAGCCTTGTCCCATTGATAATAAGTAACTCATATTGTTTAAAGAGTATTTTTCAACAATCGATTTAACTTTCACCATCGCTGCATCTGCTTGTTCGGTTTGGTGTAATGCTGCGTGCAAAAATAAATAGCCAAATTGCACTAAGTCTTTAAGAGCTGGGTCAAGTTCTTGTTCGAGCTTTTGTAAATGTAAAATAGCAAGCTCGGTATTATCGGAGTAAACGTATAAGTACATTTTAGATATAACGGCTGCAAACATGCCATCCAGTGGGTCCATATATTGTTTTACTAGCTCTTGATATTCCAATAATAAATCAAAGGCTTTTTTAGGTTGACCTAACTGCCATGCATACTGAATTTTATGGCCGACAATCATTCCTTGTTGGCGTGGAGCCTGAGAGATGCGTTCCGCTTCGCGGTATCTGTCTTGTGCATCTTGTAATTTACCTTCGCGTAAATCGAGTCCAGCTAAGGCAAGTACGGGTGACACTTTGTCGCTGCGTAAAACGGAAGCCTTTTGATAGTGCTTGCGAGCTAAGGCTAAGTCACCTTTTAGCTGTGCAATTTTGCCCATTTCAATCCAAGGTGAAAAGTCATCGGGTTTCAGTTCGCTCGATTTCTTTAAATTATTGAGGGCGTTATCAAAATCATCTATCGATAAGTACAGCTCGCCAAGTTTTTCATAAATCCAAAACTGAGACTGATTGATTTCGAGCGAACGCTCAAATAATGGGATGGCTTTGGCAGGACTATTTTTTTTCCACAACATTAAAAAGGCTAAATTATTAATAGGTTGATAATCTTGCGGATAAATTTCCATCCAATTGGTGTAAACATCGGCTTGCAAATCAATTTTATTATCTAACGCATAACCAAACGCTTTAACTATGAACATCATTCTTGGAGCCACTTTGTAGCTGTATGGCAAAATTTGATCGAGTGCCATTCGTGCTTCATCGAGCTTACCTACTTTGGTTAAAATTTCGGCTAAATGAATGTTGGCTAATGCAAAGGAAGGATCTAAAGCTGCCGCTTGTTTTAGTTCATTGATACTCAATTCGTAGTCATTATTAAACACAATATGATTTAAGCCTTCTACCAAATGTTTGAGTGCTTGTACGTTATTGGTTGCTAATTCATTAATCGGAATTTCGTTAATTAAATCACTGCCCTGTGGCAATAATGCACTTTGTTGTTTGACAAACTGAGTCATTGCTTCGGTTGCGGCAAATAAATTAGTGGCTTCAGTTGAAAACTCAGAAACGACCTTGGCTGATTCTGTGTTGAATATTTGTAAAGAAACGCTGAATCCGTTTTCAGATTTATTTAAACGACCTTGGGTGTAATAATTAAAGTTACTATCCCGTGCAATATTACGCTTTAAACTGCTCGGTACGTTAAAACCATCTTTAAATCCCGCTCGTTTCATTTGCCAAAAAAAACTATTTTCGATGTCGCTGTAAGGAGAGGAAACCACAAGAAAACGCTCTTGTGACAAATGCATACTAAGTAAATAGGTCAGAGCGTAACTCATCCAAAGGTCGTGCTCTGATGTTTGCGGACCGGGATCAAAAAACATCACCCCAATGCGCTGAAAGTTATTTTGAGCCACTTCTTTGGATAATGTTGAGTCTGCGCTGATCATTTGATTTTGAGCAGGCACAGGTTCAGTGGAGTTTGGTGAGTTAAACGCTAAAAAGGAAAGCAGTGCAAAAGTAAATAGACCATTAGCTGGCACAGTGATTTTTTCAGCTTTGCCCCATTTATCTTTACCCGGTGCGCCATGACTCCAAGCCAAAACGATAACCGCTGGAATGAAGCTGGTCATACCGGCAAGAATGAGATCGACCAAATTATCCGACAGGCCATATCGCTCAACCACCATGCCGGTAAATTCCATCAGAGCGATAACCGCACCTAAATAGATGCCAACAATTTGAAAGACTCGTCGTTGCAGTAATTGTTTAAATAACGATGTTTCCATGATCGATCCGTTTTGTACTAGGTTGTGCTAGAACCTTTATCTATCCAAGCTAAAAAAACTCGCATTGTCGACTAAAAGACACGTTTTGTTGCAATGAAAAGCTAAACGATACATCTTTACGAATTAGTCGACACAAAGCCATAGTGCGTTTCATTGTACTTAAAGTTCGCCTTGAATTAAATCGATGGTTTTCTGCCAAACCAAGATAAAGTTGTTGGCGGGCATATCGTGCTTTTCGACAAACATTAGGCCATTTGCCTGAGCAAGCTCTTCTAAATCGACAAAATCACGTAGACCCATGCCCTCATTTTGCGATTTGAGTTTTTGATCGAAAGCTTGATTCGAATCGCAGGTGTATTCACCGCAAAAATTAAAAGGCCCATACAAGATAAAATAACCATTGGCTTTTAACACTTGTCCTACCCCATTAAAAAAAGCCACTACTTCAGGCCAATGCATAATGTGGGTGGTATTGGCACTAAAAATGGCTTTAGCATTGGTAACCGGCCACTTTGCGTTGACATTTAAATTTAGGGGTGGCAACACATTGCTTAATTGTGCCTCGTTGAGCCTAGCAGTTATTCCTGTGTGATTTTCTAGCCTATCGCTGGTTTGCCAAGTTAAATGGGGCAGGTTTGATGCAAAATGAACTGCGTGTTGCCCAGTACCTGAGCCAACTTCCAGTACCTCATCAACCTGAGTCAAATAAGGCGTGATCACCTCTAAAATTGGCTGTTTGTTGTTTTCGCAGGCTTGTGAGAAAGACAATGTGTTCATAGTTTAGAGTCTAGAGTTGAGGGTTAAGGTTCGAGGTTCGAGAGCCGAGGTTCGAATTTAATGTTAGCTCGACATGATGGCATATCGCTTTATCTCCTTCAAACTGACGCTCTTCAATATGGGCTTGGTTCTTCTCGGCCAAAATGATCGTCGATGATCGGGTGCCATATAGGCGGTTTTGAATATTGAAAGGTTGGATAAACACACTGGAAAGTTTTTGTTCTAATTCCTTGTCAATTTTAGTGTTAGGCAGCCTCTCAAAATCATGTTGTTCGTTGTGTTGCAGCAGATCAAACAAAGTAGAAAACTGTGGATGGTGCATGTGCTGAGTAAGGCTTTGTTTAAGCTGGCTCATTTTCGGCCAATCATCCGTAAATAATCCATTACTGACAACAAATACGCCATTATTTAATGAATATATCTGCTGATCGATATTAGAGAATAGCAAAGCTGAGTCGGTACTTACTTCTCCGGCGACAAAGTTAAATCCAGAATATTGATCGGCGTTTTCTGCGAGCTGTAAGAAAAAGTCAGAAAGTGATTTTTTACTGGTTAAACACTGGGTGACTATTTCTCCGCGAGAAATGGTTCCGACTGCTAATGTCGGATCGCGAAAATTAGTAATTGCGGCCCAGCGCCCATTTTCATTGATGCCCATCCAAGTGCCACCGGCTTGTAAATCTTTTCCTGCTGCAATGGCTGGTGCGGTTTGCCATAAATGCAGTGCTTGGGTGGCGCGTGCGGTATACTCGTCGCGATTGGCAATAAGTATCAGCGGATAATCCGGGTGTTGATTGATTGCAAATGCCACAATACACACAACAGAGTCCTTGGTTTAAAACGAGAGATTTGAGTTTAGCATGATTGAATGGTGGATCTTTTTATTAGTCGGCGCTTTTGCTGGGTTGCTGGCTGGGCTACTCGGCATTGGTGGTGGCTTTGTGATTGTGCCGGTAGCATTAGTGCTTTTTCCGGAATTTGGTATCAGTGATGAGTATTTGATGCACACGGCTGTTGCCACTTCGCTGGCGACCATTTGCATCACCTCTATTTCCTCCATGCAGTCTCACCATCAAAAAGGAGCGGTAGATTGGGAGTACGTCAAACTTTTAGCCCCGGGCATTGTGGCGGGTTCGCTGTTTGCAGGTGCTATGGCTGATAAAATTCCATCAGTGGCGTTATCGATATTGTTTGGTATTGGCGCGATGCTGATGGCGATTAAAATGGCCTTTGGTGCCAAGCAATCTGATAACACTATTTTCTTAAGCGCGGTAAAACCCCATAAAGCGCAAGTGGTTGCTAGTGCCAGTGTTATAGGCGGGCTCTCCACTTTAGTGGGTATTGGTGGTGGCTCGCTGATTGTGCCTTACTTGCATCATTTAGGCGAAAAAATGACGCGCTGTGTGGGAACTGCAGCCGCTTGCGGCCTGCCAATAGCGCTTGCAGGGTCGCTCGGATTTATCTTTAGTGGTCGCAACGCCAACATGCCAGAATATTCGCTCGGCTTTATTTATTTACCGGCATTTTTCGGTATCATAGCGGCATCGGTTTTTACCGCACCTGTCGGTGCTCGTTTAGCGCATAAATTACCGGCACAACAACTGAAACGCGTATTCGCTGTATTTTTATTGTTGGTAGGCTTAAGAATTTTATTAAAACAACTGGGATAAACACTCAATGGAATTTCCGCAAATTGACCCCGTCATCTTTCATATTTGGGGGCCGATCGCACTGCGTTGGTATGCGCTTGCTTACTTAGTAGGGCTATTATCAGCTTGGTATTTGGGCGTTAGCCGCGCCAAAAAACCAGGCAGTATTTGGACTCCTGATGAAATTTCTGACTTTATTTTTTACGGATTTTTAGGTGTTGTATTAGGTGGCCGGTTTGGCTATGTCCTGTTTTATCAGTTCCCGCTGTTTTTAGATAATCCGCTGTATCTGTTTAAAATTTATGAAGGTGGCATGTCATTTCATGGCGGTCTTATCGGTGTGGTGTTATCGTTTTGGTGGTTTGCCCGAAAAACTAAAAAACCGATGTGGGCACTGGCTGACTTTATCGCGCCTATGGTACCGATTGGTTTAGGTGCTGGGCGATTAGGCAATTTCATTAATGCAGAGCTTTATGGTCGCACCACCGATTTAGCTTCAACTCCTTGGGCGGTTAATTTTCCGCAAGATCCCGAAGGTGTGTATCGTCATCCTTCGCAGCTGTATGAATTTTTGCTCGAGGGCATTGTGCTATTTGCCATTTTATTTTGGTTTAGCCAAAAACCGCGGCCTCGAATGGCGGTGGCTGGATTATTCGGTGCTGGCTACGGTGCTTTCCGATTTATTGTGGAATATTTCCGCGAGCCCGATGAGCATTTAAAACACATGGCCGAATGGCTCACCATGGGACAAGTGTTGAGTGTACCTATGATATTAATTGGTGTTGGACTCATGGTGTGGGCTTACAAACATCCAGTTTATGATATCGCTGAACCTAACAAGTCAGTCAAAAAGCAAAAGTAAATCGAAAAAAATTTCTAGTCATAAAATAGCAGTTAAAAATAAGCGGAGTTATCCATGCAACAGTATCTCGATATGATGCGCCATGTTTATCAAACAGGTAACGATAAGGGCGACCGAACTGGTACCGGAACGCGCAGTGTGTTTGGTCATCAAATGCGCTTCGATTTACAGCAAGGTTTTCCGCTGGTCACCACGAAAAAATTGCATTTGCGTTCAATTATTATTGAACTTTTGTGGTTTTTAAAAGGTGATACCAACATCCAATATTTAAAAGATCATGGTGTTTCAATTTGGGATGAATGGGCCGATGAAAATGGCGATTTAGGTCCAGTATACGGTGAGCAGTGGCGCAGCTGGAAAAAGCCCGATGGTACTACCGTTGATCAAATTGACAATGTGGTTAAGCAAATTAAAACCAATCCAAATTCTCGTCGTCTTTTAGTCGTGGCTTATAACCCAGGCGTTGCCGATCAAATGGCGTTGCCACCGTGTCACTCGTTGTTCCAATTTTATGTAGCCGACAACAAACTCAGTTGTCAGCTTTATCAGCGCAGTGCCGATATTTTTTTAGGCGTGCCATTTAATATTGCTTCTTACGCGCTGCTGACTCATATGATTGCGCAGCAATGCGATTTAGACGTGGGCGAATTTATTTGGAGTGGCGGCGATGTGCATTTGTACGCCAATCATTTTGAACAAGCCGAACTGCAATTATCACGCGAACCATTGCCGTTACCAAAACTTAAGATCAAACGTAAACCGGCCGATTTATATTCTTATGAATTTGAAGATTTTGAAATTGTAGGGTACGAGTCGCACCCGCACATTAAAGCGCCGGTAGCGGTTTAGGGAAACTTATGATCAAGCCTATTATTTCTTTGGTATGTGCCATGGCAAAAAACCGCGTTATCGGTTTTAAAAATCAAATGCCTTGGCATTTACCGGCGGATCTGCAGCATTTTAAAGCGGTCACTATGGGTAAACCCATAGTGATGGGTAGAAAAACCTTTGAGTCAATAGGGCGTCCGTTACCGGGTCGTCATAATGTTATTATTTCCCGCAATAAAAACTATCAACACGATGGTATTTCGGTAGTAGAAAGTATTGAAGCGGCGTTAGAGTTATTAAAAGACCAACCGGAAATTATGATTACCGGTGGCGGTAATATTTATCAACAGTGCATCAATATGGCCGATAAGTTGTATTTAACCTTTATCGACTTAGAAACCGAAGGAGACGCTTTTTTTCCAGACTATACTCATTTATCACTTAATGTTGTCGAACAAATTTTTCGATTGAGTGACGAAAATAATCCACACAACATGGAGTTCATCACTTATGAAAACAAAAACCGTCATATTACTCAGTAGTCTAGCCTTTTCTTTTTTCTTGATTTCAGCTTGTAATACCGAAAGCTCTTTCGATGTTTTTAAACAAACTTACAAAACTGGCTTAAAAAGTCTGTGCGGGCAAGAAGAGCCATGCACATCTTTAATCGAACAACATTTTGATACTTGCTTAAATGAAGACTTAGCTAAGAAAATGTTAACCGCTAAAGATGAAAGTGCAAGCTCATTGAATCAGCAATTAACTGAGCAAACTATGCAGTGCTTAGAGCAGTTTATGGTTTCTGAAAAAACGATTGAGAAATAAGGCTAAATGATTTTCCGCTTCGGTTAGAAATAGAGCTTTATGTTTTATCAATTCAATATCTTTGTGTGATTCCAGTCAAAAGTAGAGTTAAAGCGTTTATCTATTTTGAATGTTTTCTTTACATAATGGGCCTGATAAAGACAAAGAGTAGACGGTTTTTCGACTTTTGTCATCTCGCACTTGATGCGAGATCCAGTGTTTTATTCAAACGTAACTTTGAGCTTAATAAGACAACAATAGGCAAAGATCAGAAATTAATAAATCTTATTGTCACTGCGAGCGACAGCGCGGCAGTCTAAAAGCTTAAACTGATTAATTTATATCGTGTTTCGCTCCTCAGCGAGGGTGTTTTTTAAACCGAAAAAACACCTGACAAATTCGTCAGGAACGAATTTGAACAGCTTTAGCTGGCCCGAAGGGTGAAGGACAGGAAGTCCGGAATAAAAACGGTTTGCTCTGCAATTCACTGAATCCCTAAAAAGAATCT
>JBFHSP010000125.1:0-8612 GCA_041591085.1 Kangiellaceae bacterium
GAAAGCAGGTTTTGTCGAGTAGGATAACGAGTCAAAACCGGTAGCTCGATAAAAATAATTGGATTTTGATTGAAGAGCATTGTGGAGCAAGGGCGTTTTTGCTCACTTTTTCTCGCTCTTGAAAAAAGTGAGTCGCACAAAAGCGCAGCGGTGCGAAATCGCTTTTGAATTTAAGATTTAAAAACTAGTAAACAAAGGTGGGTGAGAGCCCACAAAATTCTTAAAATGATGTGTTTCGTTGCACTTCACCGCATCCTACAAAGTTCGTCACTTTTCAAGAAAAAGCGCGTCAATTTTTGAGATGCTGACTTCCGCTTTGTGCTCTTTTTCCCCATCTTGTTCGCAAGTTGCAATACCAACATGGTACCTTCCAAATAAATCACTATTATTAAAAGTGAAGATCGGAAAGGTTCCCTTGGATCTGCTGAATACCTAGTAGGTATAACAAGTAAAATTAAAGAAATAGAGTTCTAAGCTCCATCGATCAACGTAAATTGAGTCATCGTATGGTTACAAAGTTTGTACCCTTGAGCTCTTCTACAAGCACAAACAAGGAAGTTATATAGCCTTTAAGCCCTCAAGAGAGGGCTTTTTTTTAGGAAGGATTATTGTGCTAGTTCAATTAGTGACAACTTCCACAACAAGTGCCTTCACTTTTATCAAGGCTTGTTGAGGTTTGTTCGGGCAAATAACGCGCAAACAAAACAGTGTTTTCAATTTCAATATGGCGCTCTAAATCGCCCACAAGCTTCTGTAATCCGAGGTATAAAGCTCGCCAAGTATTACATGCCCCAATTGGAATGATTAAATCGCCGGTTAGTTTTTTCAACTGCTCGATGGCTTCTTCATGATCGACATGTTCATCCATCATTACCGACATTGGCATCAGGGCCATTTTGCCTCGTCCTGCATTAATCATTGGAAAGAGAATTTGTTCCTCTTTTTGCATATGTGATTCTAATTCATGAAACATTTGATTTAAGTGTGCTGCTAAGCCATTTGGGCAGTTTTCTCTGTCACCATGAACGGTTTCTACTCTTTGTGCTAAACGAATAAGTTCAGGTAGTTCATGTCTGTGGGTGTCATGAAAGCGTTTTAATAAATAATCTATTAGCTCCCCGTCATCCATACTTTCAGGTGCGACTTGTATTTCTTTTTGGGCCAATTTTTCTAATGCCGATAACAGACCAATTAGCTCAAGGCCTTTTTCTGCTGCAGCTTCAGCTAGGGTCTGTTTACCACCGCAACAAAAGCTAAGATTAAACTGATTAAATAGAGCGGTTGCGCCCGGTACTTTTTGTGCAATGATTGCAAGCGATGTATTTTGCAGATCCATAAAAACTCCTAGTGAATAGATGTAATTAAATAACCAAAAAAATCGTTGAATGATTCAATAGTGGTATTTTATTTACATCTTTAAATTATAACAATAAACTACCCATTAATTTCCTTAGTTAGAATAGAGTAGGGTTCATAGTGCATATCACACGATTTACGGATTATTCTTTAAGAGTTCTCATATATTTAGCGATTGAGGAAGACCGTAAGGTGACTGTGGCTGAGATCGCTGAAAAGTATCAAATTTCAAAAAATCACTTAATGAAGGTGGTGCAAGAGTTAAACGCTAAGGGATTTATTCATGCGGTTCGCGGAAAAGCCGGTGGACTTACACTGGCTTCGAAAGCGCAAGAAATCAATATTGGTCAACTCGTTCGCTCTATGGAACAAGGCGCTGCGTTAGTTGAATGTTTTGGATTGAGTAATGCATGCATTATTACGCCGGCGTGTCATTTAAAGTTTGTCTTAAACGAAGCGCTTGAAGCTTTTTACTCTTCTCTTGAGCAATACAGTTTGGCCGATCTGGCAGCAAAGCCATACAAAAAACAGTTAGCTTCATTGCTTTTATAAGCATCTAACATTGCAGAATGGCTTTATAAGTGAAAAGGCCAGGATTTATAAAGCTTTTTAAATGTAAATCAATCATACAGAGCGAATTGAACATGAATGACGAGCAAATCCAAAAGAGTGCTAAAAAAGAGTACCCCGCAATTTGGAGATTAGCGTTTCGACCTTTTTTCTTATCTGCGGCAATGTTTTCCATACTGTCGTTGGTGATCTGGCTTGGACTCATTCAAGGCTGGTGGCAGGTAGAACTGTATGGGGGTAGCGGCTGGTGGCACGCGCATGAAATGCTTTTCGGATTTGTTGTGGCGGTTATAGTTGGGTTCTTATTAACCGCGGTCCAAACCTGGACTGGAGTGCCAAGTATTAAAGGCTGGAATTTGGCTCGGTTATGGGGTGTTTGGATGGCTGCTCGAATTGTTTTGTTGTTTGATTTTGGTTTGCCTGAAGAATTAATAGCCTTAATTGATATCAGTTTTTTACCGATTGCCGCTTGGGTGTTATTTAAACGGATCTATTCAGTAAAACAATGGCGGAATCTAGTCTTTGTGCCAATTCTATTATTGATGACGGCTATGAATGTTTTGATGCATGCCTCGGTATTGTTTGATGTGAATATTCAACACCCATCATCTTATGCCATGGTTTTGTTGATCAGTATGGTCATGACCATTATTGGTGGGCGAGTGATCCCCATGTTTACTGCAAGTGGCACTCAAACTGCCAAAGTTGATCCAATAGGGTTGCTTGAAGTGTTTGTAATTGCATCTACCGCGTTGTTAGTTTTTGTATTTGTTTTTTCAATTCCGCTTTCAAATTTTCTGTTAGCAATTTTATTTGCGACAACAGCATGGCTGCATTTATTGCGTTGGCTTCGTTGGCGCGTTTGGGTAACATTTTACACGCCGCTGGTTTGGTCTTTACACTTAAGCTACTTGTGTATTCCAATAGGCTTTGGCTTAATGGCAAGTTATTACAGTGGCGCGGCTATTTATCAGTCAGTTGCAATTCACTCGATAACTGTCGGTGCTATTGGCCTGATGATTTTATCTATGATTTCAAGAGTTTCGCTTGGACACACTGGTCGACTCATTGTAGTAGGCCCTCTTTTAGGTTGGGCATTTGCTAGTATTTTTATCGCTTTTCTATTAAGAGTACTAGGCGTATTGTTGGGGTTTGACTATCTACTTATGCTGACACTTGCAACGCTTAGTTGGAGTTTTGGCTACGGAATTTTTGTTTGGCAATACTGGGCAGCTTTAACTAAACCAAGAGTTGATGGTAGAGAAGGGTGAGTCATGCCTAACATTTTATTAAACGGTTTGGGTAATGAGCTTGCCATTTTGTAAATAGGAGTAAAACCCGTGTTCACGCCAATCGGGCAATACCATACGAATACCATTTTTATGGGTGTGAGTTTGTGGCCGGTGGGTATGACCATGCAATATGTAGTTTACCTTAAATGATAAAAAAGATTGCTCTACTTGCTCTACATTTACATCCATAATGCTTTCATTTTTGTTTTTTGTTGCAGCTTTACTTTGATCTCGATAATTAGAAAGTAGTGCTAAACGATGTTCAATAGATTGGGCTAAAAATTGTTGCTGCCAAGCATTTTGACGTACTTGCTGTTTGAAATTTTGATAAGCAATATCATCGGTGCAATACTCATCACCATGAGAAATCAGCAACGAAATATTATCAACTGTAATCACCGATTGCTCAGGTAATAAAGACATGCCTGAGCGCTCAGCAAAGTTTTTTCCTAATAAGAAATCCCGGTTGCCATGACAAAAATAAATCTCGCAAGTAGACGAAAGTTTTTTTAGGTCACAACTGATGTTATTTATCCATTCTGGTTGGTAATCGTCGCCAATCCAGCCTTCAAAAAAATCACCTAAAATAAATAACCTGTCGCATGCCGGAGCAATGTCATTGATATACATATGAAACTTTTGCAAAAGTTGTGAGTTATTTTCACTAAGGTGAAGATCTGAAATAAAATGGGTAGTCATACAGCTAGGCAACCGAACTTAAGATTAACTTATTCGCTAATAGAAACTGAATTAATCACTATGTCTTGATTAGGTACATCGCCATGTCCACCCATGTTACCAGTAGAAACGCCTTTAATTTGATTAACCACTTCCATGCCAGAAGTGACTTTTCCAAAAACGCAATATCCCCAGCCTTGAGGAGTTTCACTTTTAAAGTTTAAGAAAGAATTGTTGTTAACGTTTATAAAAAATTGGCAAGAAGCGGAATGTGGATCCATCGTACGTGCCATGGCAATGGTGCCAACGTCGTTAGCTAAACCATTATTGGCCTCATTTTCAATCACACCTTTGGTCGCTTTTTGTTTTAAGCCAGGCTCAAAGCCGCCGCCTTGGATCATAAATCCATCAATAACACGATGAAAAATGGTGTTGTCGTAATGACCACTTTTTGCGTATTCCAAAAAGTTAGCAACGGTTTTAGGGGCTTTTTCAGCATTTAACTCAAGGGTAATATCGCCCATAGAAGTATGTAATGTAATCATAATCACTCTCTAAACGGATGGTGTTTTCAATTAGGTGCGAATTATGCCATAGATCAGAACCATGCCATAGACAACGAGTGTTTCTTTGAGTAAATACTCATCATTAATTTGGAAAAATACCGGGGATATATAACTATAAATTAGCTTAAGTGGCTTAAAACTATCGCTGCAAACAAGTATAATCGCCCTTTTAAACGTAAAGAGTAATCCTGTGCTTTCCATATACAATAATTTGACTCGGCAAAAAGAAGTCTTTAAACCCATTGAACCTGGAAAAGTGGGTGTATATGTGTGTGGGATTACTATTTATGATTATTGTCACGTAGGACACGGTCGAACTTACGCCGCGTTTGACGTAATGATTCGTTATTTAAGATATCTTGGATATGATGTCACCTATGTGCGTAATGTCACCGATATTGATGACAAAATCATCCATCGCGCCAATGAACGAAAAGTACCTTTTGATTCGGTAGTGGCTGAATTTGAAAAAGTGATGCATGAAGACTTTGATGCTCTAGGGTTACTACGTCCTGATATCGAGCCCCATGCGACACACTCCATTGATGGCATCATCAACATCATCGAAACTTTGGTTGAAAAAGGAGCTGCCTATCAAGGTAAAGAAGATGTTTACTTTTCGGTAGCCTCGTTTAATGACTACGGTAAATTAAGTAAACAAAACCTTGACGATTTACGCGCCGGTGAACGCGTCGATGTTGCTAATGACAAACGCGATCCTCTCGATTTTGTATTATGGAAAGCGGCCAAACCAGGTGAACCAAATTGGGACTCGCCTTGGGGTAAAGGGCGACCAGGCTGGCATATTGAATGTTCGGCAATGAGCAAAGAGTGCTTAGGTGAGCATTTTGATATTCATGGCGGTGGTTCTGATTTGCAGTTTCCACATCACGAAAACGAAATTGCCCAATCGGAAGCGGCTAATCAATGCCAGTTTGTAAACTACTGGGTGCATACCGGCATGGTCCAAGTTGAAAAAGAAAAAATGTCTAAATCATTAGGCAACTTTTTCACTATTCGTGACGTATTGAAATTGTATCGTCCTGAATCGGTGCGTTTTTTCTTATTGTCGAGCCATTATCGCAGTCAGCTAAATTATTCTGAGGAAAACCTAAACTCGGCCGATGCAAGTCTTGAACGGTTGTATTCGAGTTTACGCGATACTCAGCCACAGAATGGTCAGTTAATAGCCCGTTATAACGAACGTTTTGAAGCAGTAATGAATGATGACTTTAATACTCCAGAAGCCATTGCGCTGCTATTCGAAATAACGCGCGAGCTAAATAAAGCTAAAAAAGATCAAAGTGAACAGGTGAATGATCTAGCTTTCAGTTTGACTCATTTAGCTGCAGTCCTTGGGTTGCTGCAACAAGAACCCTCTGCATTTTTACAGTCGAGCAAACAGCTAGACGATGGTTTTGATCCGGCACGTATTGAAGGTTTGATTGCAGAGCGAAATGAAGCCAGAGCCAATAAAAACTTCGCTCGCAGTGACGAAATCAGAGATTTGCTATTAGCCGAAGGTATTGTGCTAGAAGATAGCCGCCAAGGAACCACATGGCGTAAAGAGTAAAACAAAGAGTAATTGTTACTCCCAATGCTTGGTCATTGCGAGGAATGAAGTGACGCGGCAATCTATATTGAGGTTATAAGCGCAATCAGAATTTACGAAATACGAATATCGAGTTGGCCTCGTTACTTTACCAATGACAAGCTAGATAAGGCTTGCTTTGTAAATAATCGGCTAAAAAAGCATTCTAAACATCGATAAAGTCTATTTAATGAGCTGACCACTTGTAACAAAAGGCAATAAACGCGCAAGGTCATACCAGTTTTACAAGGCTCAGTGGCATAATACGCGCACTATTAAAATAGTCTTAAATGACGCTTCAAACTTAGGATTTTTATGTCGATTATTAGCCAATATACAAGAGATGATCTTATCGCTTGTGGCAAAGGTGAGTTGGTAGGCCCTGCAGGCAATGTGGTTTCTCGCTTACCGCTACCGAATATGCTTATGATGGATAGAATTACGACCATCAGTAACGAAGGCGGCGCTTTCGATAAAGGGTTTATCGATGCCGAGCTCGACATCAATCCTGACCTCTGGTTTTTTGGCTGTCATTTCGAGTCCGATCCGGTCATGCCAGGTTGTTTAGGCGTTGACGCCATGTGGCAGCTTACCGGCTTTTTCTTATCGTGGCTTGGCCAATCTGGAAAAGGGCGCGCATTAGGCTCGGGTGAAATCAAGTTCTTTGGTCAAGTTTTGCCCCATGCGAAAAAAGTGACTTATCGAATTGACGTAAAGCGCTTAATTCTTCGTAAATTAAAAATGATCATTGCCGATGGATCCGTTTTGGTCGATGGCAAAGAAATTTACACTGCGAAAGATTTAAAAGTTGGTTTGTTTGATTCTACCGACAATTTTTAATCGGTCGCTCAATTCATTCAGAATACATTAGGAAATTCTATGAAACGCGTAGTTGTTACTGGAATGGGCATTGTGTCGTGTTTAGGCAACAATGTCACTGAAGTTACCGATGCTCTTAAAGCCGGTAAATCAGGTATTCAATACAAAGAACTTTATAAAGAAAAGGGACTTCGTAGCCATGTGGCTGGACGGCCTAGCTTAGATATTAAGGACCACATCGATCGTAAAGTATTACGTTTTATGGCTGATGCGGCAGGTTACGCTTACATTTCAATGCAACAAGCAATTGAAGATGCTGGACTTACTGAAGATCAAGTATCTAATATTCGTACCGGTCTTATCACTGGTTCTGGCGGCGGCTCTCAAGGGACGCAAGTTGAGGCAGTTGAAATTTCGCAAGAGAAAGGCGTAAAAAGAGTAGGGCCTTATGCTGTGCCTAAAACGATGGCGAGTACCACATCTGCGTGCTTAGCAACGCCATTCAAAATTAAAGGTATTAATTACACCATCTCTTCTGCTTGCGCGACCAGTGCTCACTGTATTGGCAATGCTTATGAGCAAGTTATGATGGGTAAACAAGACATTGTATTTGCTGGCGGCGGTGAAGAAGAAGATTGGCGCTTAACGTTATTGTTTGATGCCATGGGGGCTCTTTCGTCTAAATATAACGACACTCCAGAAACTGCATCGCGCCCATATGATGCAACCCGTGATGGTTTTGTAATTTCTTCGGGCGGCGGCATTCTAGTATTAGAAGAACTTGAGCATGCCAAAGCACGCGGTGCAAAAATTTATGCCGAAGTGGTTGGTTATGGTGCAACATCTGATGGTTACGATATGGTAGCGCCATCGGGTGAAGGCGCGGTGCGCTGCATGCAACAAGCCATGTCTACGGTTAATGGTAAAATCGATTACATTAATACTCACGGTACCAGTACCCCTGTAGGCGATACCGCTGAGCTAAAAGCGATAAAAGAAGTGTTTGGCAACGATGTTCCTAAAATTTCATCCACTAAATCGTTAGCGGGTCACTCGTTAGGAGCAACCGGTGTTCATGAAGCGATTTATAGTTTACTTATGATGAAAGAAAACTTTATTGCGGGTTCTGCTAATATTTCTGAGCTCGATCCACTTGCTGAAGGATTGCCTATTGTTCAACAGCGTGTAGATAACTTTGACATGAAGCGGGTACTCAGTAATAGCTTTGGATTTGGTGGAACTAACGCTTGTTTAGTGTTTGAAAAGTTTGAAGCCTAAAACACATAACAATGAACAAAAAAACGCGCTAAACAGCGCGTTTTTTTATGCCTGTAAAAAGGCTAGTTTTTTGAAAACAAAGAATGTGTAGAAGAATAATAAAAGTAGAGATGCTCCGGAAAGTGCTAAGGCAGTAACTATTTATTGGAAAGATGAAGTTATTGTTATTAGCGTTTCTTTTTGTTTTTGAAATATATTATAAGAATAATCGATAGCAATAGTGCAACTATTGCAGTCAATACAAAAATTAATTTGTTATACTGGGATTTTAAGTAACGAACATCTTCTATGTGATCTTGCTTAAGTTTTTGTATGGTTTGTTTATTATCACGTAGATTCATTTCTATAGCATGAATTTCTTTATACTGTCTTGCTTTTAGATCTTTGATTTCTTTTTCGGTTTGTATGTATTTTTGTGCATAGGTAAATGCTTCATGAAATGAGTTTTTCTGATTGTAATAA
>JBFHSP010000126.1:0-8573 GCA_041591085.1 Kangiellaceae bacterium
GATTGGTAAATGTATTTAGGGCGCTTTAGGATCTAGCAATACTTTGCCATCACTTTTATTAGTAGCGTAATGCTCTAAACCCTCCAAAAAATCGCTCCACCCATACTCCCCTTGTATATCGGTTTTAAAAATACCATCGGCAAATAATTGTTGAACTTTACGGGTTAAGCGCCAAATGGCTAGTGGGCCTGCCTTTTTGAAGTAAGTGGCTAACCAAAATCCTTCGATTTTAATGTCGCGAAAAATAACATCAGCAACCCGAAACTGTCCCCCAATCGGATCATGAGTATCGGTTAATCTTCCATAGACAATTGCAGTTGAACGATTAGGCATCGCAGCAAGGCAATTCGGGGTATCTTCATCAGCGACAGCATCCAGTAATACTGTTGCTTTTAACTCTTGTGTTAATCGTTTTAAATGATCATTAAAGTTTTCGTCTGTAGTCACTAATACATGGTCCGCACCCAACTGCTGAAGAGCTTCCACATTCGCCGAAGAACGTACCGTTGCAATGGTCTTTATCCCGGTAAGTTTGGTATAACGAATCACCCCCTTACCGACTTGACTGGCAGCCGCATTAATCACTATAGCTTTTGCGTTTAATTCAATGGCTCTTTCCACCAGACAAATTGAAGTTAAAGGATTAACCACTAGGGTGGCAGCTTGAGCATCGGAAATATCGGATCTAAGAAGTATACAAAACGATGGCTTAGTGATGGCATATTTTGCCCAAACGCCATCCTTACCCGGTAATGCAAAAAATGCTACACGCTTTCCTTTTAAATAGTTTCCGTACCAACCTGCATTTGCATCGATGACTGTGCCACAAGCTTCGAAACCAGCATAAGCACCATCCACTGGAGGCAGCCCATACTTCCCCATCAAATATACCAAATCGGAGGGATTTATCGGTGCTTTAAGCACTTCAATGAGAACCTCTCCTTTGGCTAACGGTGGTACTGGCTTATCCACCAATGATAATCGCTCGCGCAAATTAATATTGGCGTTATCTTTATCTTTTGGGATTAAATTTAATGCAAAGCCACGATTTGTTTTTGATGCCATGAATAAAACCTTTTGATTTTTATTCTATTTTGCAGTAGCTAAGAGAGATACGAAATCTTTGAGTATTTGATTAACATGCTCTTTAGGGCTAACGTCATCATAGTGCTTCACTATTATCCCATCCTTGTTCACAATAAATGTCTCTCGACGAGTATGAGGCCAAGGAAAACTATTCACCATATCTAAGCTATTCGACAATTTGCGATCAACATCCGCGAGTAAATCAAAAGGTAAACTATAGTCTTTTGCAAATTCAGCATGAGACTCAACATCATCCAGACTGACTCCTACGATAGAAATCCCCTGCTCCGTAAACTTTTGGTAATTTTTAGCAAAATTATCAGCTTCTATCGAACAACCAGGGGTGTTGTCCTTAGGGTAAAAGTAGTAAATCACCCATGAATTTTGATATTTAGAATTATCAATCCAGTCTCCTGCTTGGTTTTGTAATTTAAAGCTAGGAAATACCTGACCTAATCGGCTTTCAGCCATAACGTTCAAAGTGGAGCACATTAATAAAAGGGAGATGAGTCTTAAAGCGATGAGTTTCATAATTGAGCCTGCCTGTAAATTGATTAACAGTTATCGGACATTTAATCCGACAAACTGATGTTTACGCTTTATAATAAGGTTTAGATTTTCTGAACATCAAATAGTTTACCAGATGAGCGCCCTTAATAAGCAACAGATTAAACAAAAAATCTCAGAGCAAGCGCTTGCAATCGGATTTAGTTCGTGCGGCTTTTCTACTTTAGACCTTAATGAGCATGCCGAGTACTATCGCCAGTGGTTAGATAAAAAATACTACGGCGATATGGAATACATGAAAACCCGTGAGTCCATTCGTTTAAATCCAAAAGAGTTAGTTGAAAGCGCTTTTACCATCATCAGTGTCACTCTTAATTACCTTCCTTCTGACGCGCAATTTGGACAGGCGCTTGCTTCCAATAAAGCCAATATTTCAAGATATGCCCTAGGGCGCGATTACCACAAGCTGATGCGTAAAAAACTTGCTCGGTTAACCGAATTGATTAAGTCTTATACTACCACCGAACAACATAGGCCGTTTGTTGATAGTGCACCAATATTAGAAAGAGCTTATGCAGAGCAGTCAAATTTAGGTTGGATAGGAAAAAACACTATGTTGATCCATCCTACACAAGGTTCTTTCTTTTTTATTGGTGAAATTGTTATTGATTTAGATTTAAATGATAACGAAAACTATGAGAAAAAAATTCCTAATCAATGTGGTGAATGTAAAGCCTGTTTAGTTCATTGTCCTACCGATGCTTTTGCAAGCCCCTACGTGCTTGATGCACGTAAATGTATTTCATATTTAACCATAGAACACTTTGGCAGTATTCCTATAGAATTAAGAAAACCCATAGGTAATCGCATATATGGCTGTGATGATTGCCAAATAGTGTGCCCTTGGAATCGTTTTGCAATTCCAAGTGATGAGACTGATTTTAAACCAAGAAATAGCTTTGAAGATATTGAGTTACTTGAGTTATTTTCATGGAATGAAAATACATTCTTAAAACAAACAGAAGGCTCTCCCATTCGAAGAATTGGATTTGAACGTTGGCAACGCAACCTAGCGGTAGCACTGGGCAATGCCCATTATTCCAAAACTATCGTTGACGCACTGCTAGAAAAACTCAAACTAACAACATCGCCTTTGGTTCTAGAGCATTTAACCTGGGCTCTTAGCGAGCAAGAAAATAAAAAAGACGCTTCAGCCGTGAAAAATGAAAATAAACTCGATCGAACATGTAAAAAAATATTGAAACGATTTTACTAGACGATTTAAAAAAATATTTAACAAAGCGCCGAATTTGGCGCTTTTCTATTATTATCGATAATAAAAAATCAGTTATTGATCACTACATCAATTAACTTCTCTTGAAGTGACCCAATATCAGCACCTTTTTGCGCTCGAATAGCCACCGCATATCCATAAAAAGATTTTGCTGCTGCATATTGGCCATCTGCCATCGCTTTATCACCAGCTGCTTCATAATTATCATCTGAGTTTTTATACAACGCTTGTAACTTAGCGCCAATTTTTTTTGCTACTAAAACTGAAAGCTCTTCCATAATTTCAATTTCTGAGGGTAATTCTGCCCGCTTGTATGGCAAGTTAAACTCTCCTAAACTGATCCCTTCATTTCCTTCACCTTCGTATAATTTCTTTTCTCGTACATCTTCATTCAGTAAAACTTGACCGGTTTTTTGATCAATTAAACGAAAATTCGCAGAAATAATACCAGTCTTACGTAAATAAGAAACGCTGACACTTACGTCTTCAAATTGTTCAGACAGCAAAAACTCTTCGGGTTTAGGTTTACCGTCTGGATCTTTTTTCCATACAGCATAAGCAGGGTTCGGCGTTTTGGTAGTTTTGGTTACAACACGCATAGTTTTTTCGCCACGATCTGTTTCGGTATCGACACCTGCTTGTAAAATATCTCCCTCAATCCGTAATAATCGACCAGGAATAGTTTGATTCGCTGCAAGCATCTGTTCAAGTGAAAGCAAATTCATATCACCCGGCATATTTTGATAAACCCAAGAGTAGACATTTTTTGCAACAGACTTTCCAGCGCTATGGTGAGTTCCAGTTTGTGAAAAATCTTGTACATTAAGCGAAGTTGAGGCGAACTCGACAATACTCTTTCTGGCACTCGCAAGTGATTCTACTAAAGCAGGATGATTAGGATTAAATCGATTCACTATTTCTAAATAAGCTATTTGCTCACCGTATCGTCCATTATTTCCGAGTGAATTCGCAAAATTAATCAGCTTCTGTAAAAAACCATGCTCGGCTTCGTGCTGGGGTTCTTGCTGCATAATCGCTTTTACTTCTCTTGCTTTTGCAAAGCTACTGTACGCGCCTTTTAACGCACCTTGAGAAGCGGATTGTAATCCGTTATTAACGAAGTAATCATGTAAAAGATTTATGCTTGTTGTTAAGTTACCTTTCACACTGTCAAACATATTTGATTGAGAAATACGCTTAAGTTCACTTAATGCTAAGTCAGGTTTTGAATCTTCTAATGCTTTTCTAAACGTGTTTTCAAATCCTAGCTGCTCGGATTGAGCGAGCTTTTCTTGCGCTTCAGTATTTTCGGGATCTATGCCTAAAACCATTCGTAAACTGGTTGCTGCAATTCCGTACTTTCTTTTAGAAATAGCGGTATCAGCTTCGACCATCCAACTGACAACTAGCTGATCTTTTTCGCGTTTGTAATTGCTATATGCGACACTTTCAGGCCCACCAATTTGTGCGGCTATGGCCATAGCATTTACACGTTGAACTTTATCCGAAATTGCAATTTTATTCACTATCATCATTTGTCGATTTAAAGCATCTTGCGATTCGGCATTCAAAGCGGTTAATTTTTGCTGAGTCTCGTTATATCGAGTTTCACTCCACGGCTTAATTTCCTCTGACTTTTCTTTTAATTTTTTAAGCGTAGCCATAGGCGCCACATTAAATGCAACGCGAGAGTCTTCTACCGATTGATAAATAGCTTGCTGTTTATCAACCGCTATTTGTTCAGCAATCTGCCTCGCAAGCGGTATTAACTCTTTTTTCTCAGAGCTACCCGCTTCTTTTAAATCGGTTTGAATTTTTTGATACAACTGCTCTAATGAACCGTTGGCTCGTGCATCAGCTATGGTTTGTTGAGTGATTGTTGGCTTTTTGGGACCACAAGCTGCCAATACAGCGATAGATAGTCCTGCGAGAATAAGTTTTACGTTGTTTTTCATGAGTTTCCTCATCGTTTCTTTTTCATGAATTGGGGATTGGATCTGGCTCAACCGGCTCTTTCTGTGGGTCATTTTGTTGATCATTATCTGTATTTTCAGGCTGTTCTTGTGCTTGCTCAGAATCACTATTGTTTGAAACTGGCTGTTCACTCTCATTACCTATCAGATTTTCTTCATTCATACTATCAATAGGCAAGTCAGCTTCATCTGCTGATTGATTATCTTGTTCTAAAGGCAGAATCAAACTCATTTCATTAATTTGTTGTTGTAACAGTGGTGACTCTTCTGCATTTTTAAAGTGACTATTTAGCTTACTTAACAGGCTTTTTGCTGCGCTTTCATCAGAATTTTGAATCGCTTCTTTAACCAGAGTTACTAATTTTTCCTTCACCAGTTTAACACCATCAAGTGCTTCTTTATGATTGGGATCAATTGCAAGCATTTCTTTATATTTAGCTAACGCACTGAACTCTTCAGGCTCAACCAGCTGGCCTTCAGAGAAAGCGAGCCGCGCAGCTTGCAACTTGCTCGATAGTTTTAACTGCGTTAACGGATCAGCCAAAATGCGTTCTTGCTCAAGTTTTTGTTGGCGTACTTTTTCCTGTTCCGCCGCCGCCTTTTTTTCACTCTCAACAATTTGATTAATAGTTGCGTATTGCTGCTGCAAGTCTCCCAACGCAGCATAATTAGGGTCTAAAACGGATAATCTTTCTATTGCTGAATTAGCTTCTGCCATCTGTTTTTCTAATAAAGCCTTTTGAGCGGTTTTGACATAAGTTGTTTTAACTCGTTCAATTCCATCAAGAGCTTCGTTATTACTAGGATCAATTTGCAGAACTTGATGGAATAATTCAAAAGCATTATTTTTACGAGGCGTTGATAAACGATTTGCGGCGAACGCCGATTCAGCCTCTCGAATTAATCGTTTTATTTCATTTGCGTTAGCTAATGCTTTTTCTGCGTTTTTCTTAGTCGCACTGTATTCCTGAAATGCTTGTTCAAGCTCAGCATAAGCTAGTTCGTCTTTCGCAAAAGATTCCATAACCGATCGATATTGCTGAAATATAACTTCCTCATTATTGGTTAGTGCATCAACCGCTTTCTTTTTAACCAAAGCAATAGCTTTGTTTCGTCCTTCAGTCGCTTGGGTGTGTTGGGGTTCAATAGCTAATACTCTCGCAAAAGCTTGTAAGAGCTCGCGAGCTTGATGTGCATCCATTTCCGTTAATCGAGCCAAAGAATTAGCTTCAATCATTAACTCAGCAATATGTTTACGCTTGGCTTGTTCTTCTATTCCTAAAGACTCTTCACTTTGCTGAGTTTGAACGGGTTTAGCTTTCGCTGATGAATCTTCTACATTCGATGATACCTCAAGCGATGCTACTGCCTTTTCGCTAGGTTTATCGCCTAAAAACTCGGTCCAAACTTTTTGCGCAATTGGCATCCACTTAGCTTGTTGAGTATAGCCAAGTGCGCCAACTACAATCAGCACTAGCAAAAACCATGGCCACTTTTTAGAAGAGGACTTTTGATGAATAGCCATTCGCTCTTCGGTTGCAAAAGACTCGTCTAGCGGCACGATCAGCGTGTCATCATCATGACGCGATGCTCTTATGTCGGGTCGATCTTGCTTAACGGTCTCACCCGATAAAAACTGTTCAATTTCAATGGCAAGCTCGGTACCTGTTGCAAACCTGTCTTCCATTTTTTTAGCTAACATGCGATCTAGCAACCATTGATAGTGCTGAAGCCTAACTGGAAGTTTTGGAATGGGTTTGGTTACATGCATCAAACACACTGCCACCGAATCTTCGCCATCGTAGGGAACTGCTTGGGTTAACATTTCAAATAAAATGACACCTAGACTATAAATGTCCGAACGCCCATCTAATTTGCGACCTCGGCATTGTTCCGGGCTCATATACTGTGGAGTGCCGATCAGCTTGCCCTGTTGGGTCATCTGGGTTGAGGAGTTGGATGCTTTTGCGATGCCAAAGTCTGTTAAGATCGGTTCATCATCATCTCTAAACAGGATGTTGTCGGACTTAACATCACGGTGTATATACCCTTTTTGATGGGCGTAATCTAATGCTCGAGAAATCTTAGCGATAATAATAAGCGCATCTTTCGCTTTAATATTAGCGGCGACTCTTTTGCGAAGTTCAATACCTGGCATATATTCCATTGCCAAATAGAAAAAGCCATCATGCTCACCTACATCATAAACGGTAACAATATTTGGATGCCGCAATTTCGCGACAATTTTCGCTTCACGAATAAATCGCTCACCAAATGAAGGATCGGCCGCCAGTGCCGGAGACATAACTTTTAATGCAACTTCTCGATCGAATCCTTCTTGAATGGCTAAATAAACAGTCGCTTGCCCACCCACGCCAAGCGTCTTAATAATCTTATAACCGGGAATTTCTATCGAACTCACTCACTTACCCCAGATTTAGCACCTTCAAGTACCGTTATTCTTATATTTAGATCTTACGGCTTGTAAATCAAATGAGCCGTAAGTTTTCAAAGGTTTAGTTCAATAACAAAAGGCCAATAGAACGCTTTATAAAATAAAACCTTACAGATTGTCCAATAATAATAGATTATCTTAAATTGTGGTAGTAACACACTGAAAAATCAGGATTTTAATCTTTCAACTCATTATTATGAGACTTAAAAAGCTCATCTCCTCGTTGAATAAAACGATTGATATCTTCTGGATTAGCCCATACTGCGCTACTTGGCATCAATAAACTGTCGTAACGAGGATATCCCCTGAATGAATTTTTATCAAAAATTGGAGGCAATATATAAATAAGAACCAGCCCCCAAGCAATCGAGTTCGCCCAAATAATTCGGGTATTAGGCTTTTGTGGCAGCGCTAAATAAAAATTTGACCACAGCAATAAACTTAAAACAGCGCCATTAAAAAAATATCGAGCTTCAGGCATCCACAAGCCTAATTGAAGATTGAATAATAACCACTTTATAAGGACGGGAAACCAGTGAATACATATTGCCGCCAATAAGGTCACTGAGCAATGCCCTAAAAATCGGCCATCATGCCGTAACATTCTTCCACCAAGAGACCAAAGCGATGCCCAGCCAACAATAACCATAAGACTGGTAATAAGATCTTGCATGATGATGCTAAAAGGAATGTCGGCATAATTGTTCATAGAACTTATTTGCCATTTACTGGCAACAAACATAAACAACAATACCAACACTGCACCGATTGAACTGAAGCTATAAAAAAAATCTTCCACGCCATGCAGTTTCCATGCAGGTTCTACTGGATGCTGATCATCCCAAACTCGAACATAACTTCTTCCGAGCAAAAATACATCGCCAGAATTCACGATGCTTCCCGATGGTATTTCTCGACGATTAATCGAACGGATCCCATTTTCACTGTTCAAGTCAGTTAAAACCATTTTTCCTTGATCATTTAATGATATTTGCAAATGATGCGGCGACACATGCGGTTCATTAAGGATCAAGTCGTTATCGAGCGCTCGACCAATTGAAATATTTGACTTGGATTGAGATTCATTCTGTTCAGCAAGAGAAAATCGATGTCTTTGTAATACCTTCTTGTTTCGATTAACTTCTTCTAAAACAATTCTCATGGCATGCGCTCCAAAAATTCTGTTAGAAACGCTTGCGCCATCTCTTGAGAAACGCCCGACAACGTATAGTGTTTAATTAAACTGTTTTGAGGATCA
>JBFHSP010000127.1:0-8569 GCA_041591085.1 Kangiellaceae bacterium
TCGGGGCTGCCTTCAGAGCAATACACAAGCGTAGAGTTTAAGGCTGATGGTTGAATCGGATCTATATCACAGCCGGCCAGACATAATATAGAAACCCAAAAAGCCGAAACTCCAAACAACGGCTTTTGTTTTGATACACATTTTTTCAAAGATTGGCTCATAAGAATTAATGGTCGATCATTGGATATTTTTTTAAATATCCTCGTAGTTGATGATAGGTTAGACCGAGTAATTCCGCCGTCTTTTTTTGATTAAACTGAGACGCTTTTAGCGCTTGTTCAATCAATTCAATCTCAGTTTCTTGAATGTTTTGTTTAAAGTCGATTGGAAAATCAAGGTAAGATTGAGCATCTATTCTAGTTTTGGTTGGCGCTTTGTTATTGTCCATCTTAGGTCTAAAAGGTGATTCAAAAGGATCGAGTATCAATTGTTCTACTTTTATTCCCATACCTGATTGATACACGCTGCGTTCGATCACATTTTTTAGTTCTCGAATATTGCCAGGCCAATCGTATTCAAATAATTCTTTTTCTGCTTTATCGGAAAAGCCGCAGAACATCGTATGACCAAGTTCTACGCTCATTTTCATAGCAAAATGATGCGCTAGTACAAGAATGTCTTCTTTTCTATATCGAAGAGGAGGCAGGGTAATTACATCAAATGCCAGACGATCGAGAAGATCGTGTCTGAACCTTCCTTGTTCTGCTAAGCTTGGTAAGTCTTCATTGGTTGCTGCGACCAAACGTACATTAACACTTAATGTTTTGTTTCCACCGACTCGCTCAAACTCGCCGTATTCTATCACTCGGAGTAGTTTTTCTTGAATTAAGCTTGATGAGGTTGCCAACTCATCCATAAACAGAGTGCCATTATTGGCTAATTCAAATCGCCCTGCATGGCGACCTTTAGCCCCAGTAAACGAGCCTGCTTCATGACCAAAAAGCTCAGACTCTAATAGGTTTTCATTAATAGCTGCGCAATTCATTTTTATCAGAGGCTGATCCCATCGTGCCGATAAATAATGGATCCGCGCAGCGATAAGCTCTTTTCCTGTTCCTCTTTCTCCAACTATAAGAACCGGTCTATCAAGCTCCGCCAATTGGGATACTTTTTCTAGGCATTCCAAAAATGAAGATGATTCGCCGATGAGGTTGTCTTGCTCGCGACTGTTTGACATAAACGTGGTGAGTTTTACGAAAAGTTAGTTAATTTAACCTTACTTTAGATCATTGTTCCAGTGATAAATGATAAATAGTCAAAAAAAACAGTAAGTTAATGTACATTTAATTGTTGGCATAGATATTGTAGTTTTAGAGGCATTGTATGTAATTTGGATTTAACTTTTTCTTAAATAAGGAAATGTTGAATTGCAGTAACTGCTAATTTTTTGGAGACTGCTATGTTTATATCGTTTAAAAATGGTAAGCGACGGTTAAAATACGGTGCAATGTTAGCATTGGCCATTATCGGTTTGAGTTCATTCAGTGTCTCGCAGTATAAGAATGAATCATTAGAAGCCGCAGTCATCAGTTATATATTGAATCCGTTTCAGTTAACAATTAACAAAGAAAACAATCCATCGGCCCAAGTTGGAGGGCAGTTTAAATGAGTATTTTTTCCAGATTTGCAGACATTATCAACTCAAATTTAAACGCCTTATTAGATAAAGCTGAAGATCCACAAAAACTGATCCGAATGGTCATTCAAGAAATGGAAGATACACTCGTAGAAGTCAGAACGGTTTCCGCTAAATCATTAGCAGAAAAGAAAGAACTTTCACGAAAGTTTGAATCGATGCAACGTCAGGTTCTAGATTGGAGTGCTAAAGCTGAGTTGGCATTGTCTAAAGACAGAGAAGACCTTGCCAGAGCGGCGCTGATAGAAAAGCAAAAACTAACCACTCAATTAGAGATTGAGCAAAAACACTTATCTGAGCTTGATAAGACGTTGTCAGCATTATCTTCAGAAATTCAGCAACTACAAGAAAAGCTGTCTGATGCTAGATTAAGGCAACAGACTATCGCTCAACGGTTTAACGCACAAAACTCGAGATTGAAAGTTAAACGTAAAATATTTGAGTCTGAGTCGGTTTCTGTAGTAGAAAAGTTTGAACGCTTTGAACGACAAATTGATAAGGTAACGGCAGAAACGGAAAGCTTTGATTTAGGAAATAGCGGGCTTAAAGCGCAATTTGATGAGCTTGAATCTGATGAAAAAATAAACGATGAGCTAACTGCCATACGCGAAAAACTAAATTCAAAGGGCACAAAATCTAAACAAAAGGAGGCTTAATTCCATGAACGATACTTTTTTATTCATATTGGGAATTTGCTTCATTGTGGTTGTTATTCCTTATTGGTTGAAACTTCATTATCAAGATGACAATTCGAAGAAAGCTAAGTCGAATTCCAAATCAGAAAAGTTCGGAAAAGAGTCTGAAAACCAAGATCTTTCTGCTTTGAGTGACTTAGCAGATAGCTTAAACCAAAGAGTTATTCACTTAGAAAAGATCTTAGACGCGCAGTCTCCAGAGTGGAGAACTAAATATGAGTAATAGCTATTTTTTTAAAGCGCCTCTGTACCGAGACACTAATAATGGAAAAATATTTGGTGTTTGTTCTGGCTTGGCTAGAAGCCTAAATCTTCAGGCGTGGGAAGTGAGGGCTGTACTGCTTTTTGTAGCATTCATAACGGCGTTTGGCCCAGTTGTAATAGGATATCTTTTAGCCTTTTTTATTTTAGATCCTGCTCCGGTCAGACCAGATCAACCCACAAAAAAGGAAAATGTGTCATCTAGCTTTGAAAGCCAGTTTGAGAGTCGTTTAAAAGAAGCTAAATCAGTATTTAAAAAAGACAAGCAAAACAATACCTCAAAAGCTACATCTGTTGAATTAGAAGACGTTAAGGCTAAAATACTGGCTATTAAAGTAAAGATTGAGAAAATTGAAGCTTACGTAACTTCTAAGCATTTTGAGTTTGATCAAGAATTTTCCAAGTTTAAGTAATTTCACTTCACTAAAAAGTACCTGTTCAATATTTATTCGAAAGTCTTAAAAAGCCGAAAATAACTGAAAATTCAAGGTGTTTTAGGCTTTTTTTTAATGCCTTGTCTAATTGACTCACCGCTTATAAGTGTTTATATTCAGTTCGGATCGCGCGCCTATTCCATTTAGGGGGGTGCGTATTGGTTAAATACAAGAATGCAAATCATCTGATTGGTAAATTTGAAGCGGAAATATCAAGTTTTAAGTTTATTAAGATGAGGATTGAAGTGGGGCAGTTTGAGTATCAGACTGTAAAATCCAGCATAACTTTCAATTCGAACTCAGGAAGTCACATGCTTAAGAAAAATGTAAATTCAATGAAGTCAGTCTGCCTAGCGGTAGTGTTATCTGGCTTGTCTAGCTTGGCAATAGCTAAAAGTAAACTCGACACTTCTGTCGAATTGGAACAAAAAATAGACAAAGAATCTGCTGCGACGCAGCAAAAGATCGATCGTCTTGCTGAACAAGCGCTAGACATGAACCAAGACTACAAGTCTAAACTAACTCAAATCGAACAGTACAAAGCATACAATCGTCGTATGGAGCTTTCGATCGAAGAGCAGAATAAAGAAATGCAGTCTTTGCAAAATCAAATGGATACTATCGATGAAACTGAAAGAGGATTAATGCCTCTGATGGATGAAATGATTGATCGCCTTGCGAACTTTGTTGACTTAGATGCTCCATTCAAAAGACAAAAGCGTTTAGACAATGTTGACAGATTACGTAACTTGATGCTTCGCGCAGACATCTCTACTTCAGAAAAATACCGTCAAATTTTGAGTTCTTATACTCAAGAACTTGCATTTGGTACAGGAGTTGAGGTTTATGAAGGTACTGATCCAACCGGCGAAACAGAAAAACAGGTCGACTTCTTAATGTTTGGAAGAACCTCTTTAATGTTTGCTACTCGCGGCGTCGATAAAAAAGCTGCAGTTTGGGTTCCTTCTCAAAAAGCTTGGCAGTATTTAGATTCAAGTGGTGTTGATGCAGTGGTTAAAGCAATTAAAGACATCAACTTAAAATCTAAGAAGTTAATCTTAATTCCAGTTGTAACTCCGGAGAAAGCATAATGAAAATCGGAAATATTCTAGCCTCTACATTGTTATGTGCGGCCGTTTCGGTGTCGTTTGCAGCGGAGCCTCAAAAAGCTGACTCATTAGATAGCCTTTTAAATATGGTTAAAAATGCCGCTAAAACCGAGTCGCGCGAAAATCAGCAAAGAATCCAACGTTTCAATGCTGAAAAAAATCAACAAGCCAAGTTGCTCAAAGATGCTACCGATGAGCTCAAAAGAGAAGAAGAGCGCAGCGATCGACTTAGAAAACAATTTGATGCCAACGAAGTTCAATTAGGCGAAATGTCAGAGCAGCTTCGGATAAAATTAGGTAACTTAGGTGAAGCGGTAGGTGTGGTTCGTCAAGTTTCAGCTGATGCGTCTGCAACTATCTCAAATTCAATCGTTAGTTCACAATTTCCAGGTCGTGATGCTGTTTTAAGAGAGCTTGCTGGTCGTAAAGAGATCCCTCGTATTGCTGAATTACGCCAACTTTGGGTTGAACTTTTAACTGAGCTTACCGAACAAGGTAAAGTGATTGAGTTTAATGCAAAGCTTTTGGATAAAAGTGGTAACCCAACAGAGAAGCCTATTGTACGTGTCGGTACATTCAATTTAGTTGATAAAGGTGGTTACATTAATTACAACCGTGGTACTTACAATACTGAAGAAATCTCAAAGCAGCCTGCAGGCCAACAAGGCTTTATCGAAAACTATCTTAGCTCCAATGGGGTTGCGTTGTTTCCGATTGATCCATCACAAGGCGCCATTGTTAATACTGAAAAGTTACGTGAAACATGGCCAGAGCGTGTTGAAAACTATGCAGGTATTGTAGGTTTTTCAATTATCGGTGTTCTTATTATCGGTGTGTTAATTTCTTTAGAGAGATTATTTAGTTTGGGTTCAACAGGATCAAAAATGCGCAAGCAAGCTAAAGATTCTACCCCAGGAAATAACCCCTTAGGGCGTGTTATGTCCGTTTATATGGCTAACAAAGATGATTCTTTCGAAAACTTAGAGTTAAAACTCGATGAAGCGGTTCTTAAAGAGTTACCAAAATTGGAAACTCGAATATCGATCATTAAGATCTTTGCTGCGGTTTCTCCGTTAATGGGTCTTTTGGGTACCGTTACTGGTATGATTGAAACCTTCCAAGGTATTACTTTATACGGCGCAGGAGATACCAGTGTCATGGCGGGTGGTATTTCTTCTGCTCTTATCACTACGGTTTTAGGTATCGTAGCGGCAATACCATTAATTTTAATGCATGCGTTTGTTTCGGGTAAATCAAAAACTTTGGTACACATGCTAGAAGAACAATCTGCAGGATTAATTGCTCAACATTCTGAAGGCAAATAATTATGTTGGAATTGATTAAGGACTTTTTTGATGCTGGTGGACCGGTTTTGTTCGCCGTAGCAGGAGTTCTGTTTGTAATGTGGGCCATGATATTTGAACGCTTATGGTATTTCGCATTAGTGTTTCCTAAGGAAGCTCGGCTTTTAGAAGCCGAGTGGGAAGCGCGAGCAGACACGAGTTCTTGGCAAGCGCGAAAAATTCGAGAAGCTTTAATCTCTCAAGCAAGAGAAAGACTTGATTCCGGTGTGACATTTATTAAGACGCTGGTTGCTATTTGCCCTATGATTGGGCTTTTAGGTACCGTGACTGGAATGATCACTGTGTTTGAGCTTATGGCTCTATTTGGTACTGGTGATCCTCGAGATATGGCCGCAGGTATCACTCAAGCGACTATCCCAACTATGTCTGGAATGGTGGCAGCACTTTCGGGATTATTTATTTCTTCTCGTCTTGAGTTTATGGCAAAGGTAAAAGCAGAACAACTTGCTGACCGCATGCCTCAACATTAAGGTGTATTAACTTATGGCAGTTGCTAAAAGAAAAGAAGAAGATGCTGAAATTGATATGACACCGATGCTTGACATCGTGTTTATCATGCTCATTTTCTTCATTGTTACCGCTTCTTTCGTTAAAGAAGCTGGTGTAACCGTTAAAAATCCTTTAGGCAAAACAGCTGTTTCAAGACCTGATGCGAATGTTTTTATTGCTGTAACTAAAGATGGTGAAGTTCACATTGATAATAAAAAAATCGATGTTGAAAAGCTTAAAGTAGAAATTCAGCGTATCAAATCAGAAACTCCAGAAGGTTCTATTGTGATTCAAGCCGATAGAAACTCAAAAGCAGGTGTGGTGATGAAAGTTCTCGATGCTGCTAAAGGTGCTGGAGTTAAATCTGTTTCTGTTGCTGCAACGAGGAACTAACACTATGCAAAGAGTAATTATAGGGTTGTTGCTAGGTGCTGGCGTAACATTCGGTTTATTCGTTTTGATGTCTGTTTTGGTCAAAGGCGGAGACGGTAACTTTGAAAAGCGGGAACGTCCGGTTATTGATTACGGCGAAGTTAAAATAGAAGAAAGCGTTAAGCGAAAAGAGCGAAGAGTTCCCAAAAAGCCACCACCACCTAAAGAGCCTCCACCGCCAGAAACTCAAAAGGTTTCCAAGGTGACTAATCCAAATATGCAAACCATGAATATCAAGCTATCTAAACTTGATGTCAATGTGGGTGCAGGAGGCATGTTTATTGGAAACATGGAGCAAATGATGAGCCAAGATGGTGAGGCAATCCCACTTGTTATTATTGAGCCTCAATATCCAAGAAAAGCAGCAATGGATGGTATCGAAGGTTATGTAAGGTTTAAATTTACGGTTAAGCCTGATGGTTATCCAAAAGACGTAGAAATTATCGACGCCAATCCGAAACGGGTTTTCGATAAAGACGGTCGACGAGCTATTTATAAATGGCGTTTTAAACCAAAGGTTGTAGACGGCGTAGCTGTTGAACAGCCAAATATGTACTACACGTTAGAATTTAAACTCGCTCAATAAAATTATTAGCCCTTTCTTTAATTAGAAAGGGCTTTATAAGACAAGAGCTTGTCAGTAGGGTCAGATAACGATGAAGTTCCAATCAATTATTAAAAAAGTAACCGTTTCTTTAGTTGCAAGTACTTTTGTTTTAGGTACTTATGCGGCTGAAACTAATAAAGAAGTGCCTTCAAAACCACCTAAAAAAGTGGTTGATTTAACAACTCAATACACTAAATCGTGTAAATCACTGGCTGCTACAAAAGAACCAGAGCAAAGACCTTTTAAAACTGTGCCTGAAGGCGTTCATAAGCGTTTGAATAAAGCAATGGAACTAATGGGCGCTGACGATATGAACGGTGCGTTAGAAATACTTCAGGGATTGTATGAAAGAAATGAAAGCAGTTCGTATTTGAAAGCTATGATCGCTCTAAATTTAGGTAATGTATATATTAATTTAGATCAAAACAAACAAGGTATGCGTTATTTTGAAATTGCTCTGAATGAAGGGACTTTGCAAATTCCAAGAGAGCAGTCTGCGCGTCTTAATTTAGCGAGCTTTCAATATTCTGAAGGAAACTATGATAAGTCTTTAAAGTTACTCAAAGAATGGTTCGGATACGAAACAAATCCTAAAGATATCGGTTATACCTTGATGGCCGGTATTTTTATGCAACAAGGAAAATTAAAGGAGTCCATTTGCCCAGCCTATTTGGCTATCCAAACTTCAGATGAGCACCAAAGAAGTATTTTTACTTTGCTTTTAAGTGCCCATAATGAAATGAAAGATATTGATGGCACTATTAAAGTCGCCAAAGCAATGGTTGAAATTTGGCCTGAAGATAATAAAAATTGGCGCATGCTAGCGTCTTTATATGCTCAAGCAGAACGCTTTGACTTATCATTAGCTGTTATGGAGCTCTTGCATCGTCAAAAAATGTTCGATGTGAAAGATGACTACACTCAGCTTTCTAGCTTATTTGCAATGAATGACGTACCGTTTAAAGCCGCGGCTGTGCTTGAGGAGGGCATCAAAGCTGGTTTAGTGGAAGCTAATGAGAAAAATTGGAAAGTCGTCGCACAAAATTATCATGCTGCAAACGAGTTAAAACGATCAATAGATGCTTATGCTGAAACTTCGAAGTATGCAGATAACGGTGATTTTGAAGCAAAACAAGGTGAGCTTTATGGGCTGTTAGACGAATGGAAAAGTGCTGTTAGCGCATACGATAGAGCTATCAAGAAAGGAAACCTCTCTAAAAGAGGGAAAGTTTTCTACGATAAAGCTATAGCGCAGTATTACTTAATGGACTTTGACTCAGCAATAGAAACTTTGGAGCAAGCAAAGTCGGATCAAGATTATCGAAGTCGTGCAACTCAGTGGACTGGATATATTGAAAGACGTAAGCAAGTTCTTGAAGAACTCGCAGCAAACTGAATAAAAAGCCGCTACTACGCGGCTTTTTATATTTAGTTACTTAAAAAATTAAATATTAACTTAAACCACTTCTCTATTTGATTTAAAGTGATAGTAGGTTTGTCCTTAGTTAATATTAATGAAAAAAAACTTAACGCATTCAGCAA
>JBFHSP010000128.1:0-8555 GCA_041591085.1 Kangiellaceae bacterium
GGCAGATGGCCGTGGTATTGAAATTTTTTCTCTATTTGAGTTACCTGCATTAGGTTCTTTGTTTGAAAATCAAGAAGACTTAGCAGGGGCTGTTCACAAATGGATCGCCTATGGACTCGTGTCTCTTGTCGTTATCCATGTATTAGGCGCACTTAAACATCATGTTATAGATAAAGACTCAACGTTAAAAAGAATGTTCTAAAAACTTAAGGAGATTTAAATGAAATATAATTTTAAAGCTTTAACGGCGGCCGCTTTGTTAGCTGCTATGTCAGGCATGGTTAGTGCAGCTGATTATGTGATTGATACTAAAGGCGCACACGCTTCGATTAATTTTAAAGTAAAGCACATGGGTTTTTCTTGGTTGCTTGGACGATTCAATACTTTCGATGGGGAGTTTAGCTATGACGAGAAAAACTTAAACATGTCAAAAGTTGCGGTTACAATTGATACCACCAGTTTAGATTCGAATCATGCCGAACGTGATAAGCATTTAAAAAGCGATGATTTTGTTAATGCAGGCAAGTATCCAAAAGCAACTTTTACCAGTACTTCAATCGAAGCAAAAGATGACACAAACTTTATTATTAATGGCAACTTTTCCTTAAATGGTGTGACTAAGCCTATTAGTATAGCGGCACAAAAAGTAGGTGAGGGTAAAGATCCTTGGGGTGGTTACCGCGTAGGCTTTGTTGGAGAAACTTCAATTGATATGGCGGATTACAACTTCAAAAAAGCATGGGGCGAAGTGCTTATTGAACTTCATGTTGAAGGAATTAAAAAATAAGTTCAATTTTTTATTGTGCCTGATGGCTCGCGTTATTGCGGAGGATATTTTTCCCACAAAGCTTTAGCGCGAGTTGGTCTGTGTACCAGTTCACCTTTGCAATTTGGACAGATTAACTTAAGCTCGTCATTTGCGCAGCTCTCACAAAATGTGCACTCGAACGAGCAAATATAAGCGAGTTTATTCGCCTCCAATCCTGTTTCACAGCGCTCGCATTTTGATTTCATGTTTAACATAACTTTCGCTCTAGTCTTTTGGATTGGTTAACGCAAAACTTTCTCGATTGCTCCACTGCAAATAAAATGAAACTAAGTTTTTATGGTCACGCCAAATAAAACGCGGATGTCGAAAACTTAAGTAGTCGAGTAAGCAAACGCTGTTGATATGAAGCAAAGAGAAAGTCACAGGAAACGAAACAATTTTAGCGTTAAGATCGGTCAAACTGCGTTCTAAAGATTCACTCCAGCGATTTTTCCAAAAAGGAGATGAGTGTCCTTCAGGCGCACGCATATCTTCTTGCCTTAAAGCGACGGCTAAATCGAGCATTCCTGATACTTGCGAATAAAGTGTTCTTAATGACCAGTTAGATTGTACCGACTGCCATAGTTGAGATTGATTAAAGGTTTCATCTAAATATTGGCAAATAACTTCGCTATCAAATAAAGTTTGTCCGTTATCTAAAGTTAAACTCGGTACTTTGCCCATTGGATTACTTTGAATGAAAGCGGCTTCATTGTTAAATGGGTGCGTTATCTGTTCATGTGCACTCGGATCTAAACCAACTTCTCGCAAAGTCACTTGCGCGGTTCTGGCATAAGGTGATGCCGTTGAAATGAATAACTTCATAAGCTTTGTCCTTTTAAATGGATTAATTAGCGCTTACGGTACGAGTTTTTGCCCAGTCTCGTAGTGCTTGAAGTTTTTCAGACATAACCACCGAAAGAGGCCTAGTTTGTTTGATTTCTTCCAAGATCATATCGGTACTTAATGGCTTGTTTTGCCCGTAGCTATGGTACAACCCAGATACAATCGCTTGCTCAATTTCTGATCCAGTAAATCCATCACTAGTATCAGCCAGTTGTGATAAATCGAATTTTCCAGCATCTTGTTTTCGTTTATTTAAATGAATAGCAAAAATATCTTGGCGTGATTGATGATCGGGTAAATCAACAAAGAAAATTTCATCAAGTCGGCCTTTTCGAATAAGCTCTGGAGGTAAACGCGAAATATCATTAGCGGTTGATACCACAAACACCGGTAATTTATTCTCCGCCATCCAAGTAAGCAAAGTGCCTAAAACGCGCTGTGAAGTGCCACCGTCACTGTCTTGAGTGGAGATCCCTTTTTCAATTTCATCGAACCATAAAACGCATGGCGCCATCAGCTCTGCCATTTTAAGAGCCTCTCGTAAATTGCGCTCGGTTTCACCATGATATTTATTGTAGAGTGCGCCAAAGTCGAGTCGTAGCAGCGGCACATTCCACATACCAGCCACAGCTTTTGCTGCTAAGCTTTTACCACCGCCTTGCACGCCTACTAACATCAATCCTTTTGGTGGATCTAAATTGATATAAACTTGGCGATGAAATACGGGCTCTCGCTGTTTTAACCAACCTTTAAGACGATGTAATCCACCCACTTCAGCAAATTTAGCTGTGTCGTATTCAAAGCTCAACACGCCTTCCATGTTGAGTAACTCAAACTTGGCTTTATTCACTGATGGTAATTCATCTTCGGTAATTGCGCCGTCATCGCCGATAACATTACGGATAAGCCGCTTAGCATCCGAAAGCGTTAAGCCTTGTAAATTACTGATCAATCGCTCTAAGGTTTTAGAGTCAGTTCTTACTTTTTGCCCATTCAGTTGCGACCAACGTTTTGCCTCTCGGCGAATTTCAAGTTCGAGCTGTTCTTTACTTGGCAGTGCCATATCAAATCGAGCAACAAATCGTTTGATTTCTTCGGGAATAGAAAGCTGATGGGAAATGAGCACCAATGTATGACCGTGATCGTGCGAATTGAGGACTACTTCTTTTAACAGCCTAACAATTTGCGGTGCTTCTGCGGTGTATGGATGAAAATCACAAAGTGCGTAAATACTGGGACGGTGTGCGCCTAAAATGTGCTTAAGCATTTCAGAGGGATCACCTGTTCCAGCTAATGGCTCTGGTTGATCAAATAAGTCTTTGCGTTTTAAACCATCCACTATATCCCACGTGAAAAGAGGCTTTTGTAAATCACCGGCAATATCAGCCAGTAGTTTTAAAACTCGGGTTTCTTCGTGAGACTCAATACCAATTATGGGATTACGAGACTTGATCAATAACATCAGATCATTACGATCGCGAATTCCACTCATTCCTTCATCCTAAATAAATTAAAGTCAAAAACTAAAGCCATTTTTGTTGGCAATGTTATTATAATAAGGCACACAGTTGTTGTCAGACCTTTCATTATGCGCCATTTATCTTTTGTTGATCAGTTTTTTTCCGTTGCCGATAACGCGCTCCGCACCCTTGCCGGTGGTTATCAAACTACGGCGCGAGCTAACCCGGCGGCTACCATTACTAAACCTAACCTGACTGACCAACAAAAAAAACATACCGCAGGTTTAATGCGAATTAACCATTGCGGTGAAGTATGCGCCCAAGCTTTGTATCAAGGCCAAGCGCTTACCGCTAAATTACCCGAAGTTCGTGTTTCGATGGAGCTTGCTGCCAAAGAAGAAAACGATCACCTTGATTGGTGCGAGCAACGACTGAAAGATCTCGATGCATCGCCCAGTTTGTTTAACCCTCTGTGGTATATCGGTTCTTTTTCCATTGGCGCTATTGCAGGGCTTGCTGGCGATCGATGGAGCCTTGGTTTTGTCGCTGAAACTGAGCATCAGGTGGTTGCCCATTTAACCCATCACTTAGAGCAATTACCTCCAGATGATGAACGTTCAAAAGTTATTTTAGAACAAATGCGTGAAGATGAACTTCATCATGCCACCGCCGCTATAGCGGCAGGTGGGGCTGAGTTGCCTCAGCCTATAAAATCACTCATGGTAGCAATGTCTAAAGTGATGACTCGAACGGTTTATTACATTTAAAAGCCTACTTTAAACTTGCCCCGTCACAACTTCGCTCGCTACTTTTGAAGCGTCTAAATCGGGCAACTAAAATTTTGTCTCTCCTAGCTTAAGGCGTTTTCCAAAGCGTTTTTGGAAATACGCTCGGCTTTTATTCTGTTGAGCTTACCTATTCCTGCTTTAATTACATAAGTCAAAATCAATGCAGTAAAAATCGATACTGCTGTGAGTGGGTACCACAGGGCCAAAACGGCTAACAGCACTAAACTAACCATAGTCCACCTCCATAACGTGTAATCGTTTAAGAAGTGGTAGGTGTTTATTCTATCTTTTCAGACATTTGCACCACGTTGATCAACTGTTGAATTCGAGACCAACGTTTTTGCACCACTTCTGGATCGTAACCTTCACACTCTTGAGTCACCGCTAATCGTAAAAAGCCTTCGATTAACCGAAACATGCGATCGGCAATGCGCCTTTCCAGTAATTGCATGGCTTCATCCGACTGCATGCTTTTTACTTTGTAGCGCTGAGCCACCAGTTCAGCCATAGCATCTGGGATCCAATCGAGCCCTAAATGCAACAGTTGCGAGTAGCGATCATGATTCACTTCATAATCTTGTACCTTCTCAACCAATGGCCGAATCAGTCGCTGTAGCTCTGCCTGAGCTTCGGTGAATCCACTTTCGGTTTCACTTTTGCGCTTAGCTTCTGCAATCAGCGCTCTCAGCTTTTCGCTGGGTGACTCAGCACCGTCTATTTCAAGTTCCGATAAAAAATCGGCATCTTCATGTGTTACACGAACACTTAATGGAACGGTTCGTCCCGTCATTGGGTTACTCCAATAATTTGGCAAGCTTGCTTAAATACAAATGTATACATATGAATTCAATTCGTCAACAATTATCGATAATTTGAAATCATTTAAGTATGATTTCTCAGTAACAATTTATGTAACTTGTTTATTTTCATAGGGTTAGATTATGCCTCTATGACTTCCCAGCTGTGTTCAATGATTACTTTTCCTTTGAGCATCAGTGAGACAGAGCAGTATTTTTCCATCGATAAGTCACAAGCGCGTTGTACATGCTTTTCATTTAAATCAGTGCCAGTTACTTTGTAATGACAGTGAATTTTGGTAAATACTTTAGGATCGGTAGTAGCGCGTTCGGCTTCAATTTCACATACGCAACCGGTTACTTGTTGGCGGGCTTTTTGTAATATCATCACAACATCTATTGATGAGCAGCCTCCTACAGCTTGAAGTACTGCTTGCATCGGCGATAAGTGAGAGCCGTCACCCGCTAAAAGCTGTGACATGCCATTGTCGGATTCGGCCAAAAACGTTAAGTCTTTTTGCCAGGTAACTGTTGCTTTCATTATTCACTCCCATGATTTTTTGCAATTGCGAGATTTATATCTCAGTTCTATTATGTGATAAGTGAAATCTAATCGTAACCTTAGATTTGGCGTAATTATAGCTATAATCGTTTACGAAGTTTGTGCTAAAGTTGCTGAGATATCTCAGTAAGCATTGGGTCGTTTACTCAATGATTTTTAAGGATTTTTATGTCTTTACCTCGGTTTATCGCGCAGGATCAAACGATGGAGTGGTTTATTTCACACTGTCATCGAAGACGCTACCCAGCCAAAAGTACCATTATCTATCAAGGCGACAAGTCAGATTCATTGTATTTTATTCTCGATGGTTCAGTCAGTGTTGTTATTGAAGATAATGAAGGTCGAGAGCTCGTACTTGCTTACTTAAATGCCGGAGACTTTTTCGGTGAAATGGGATTGTTTGATGGCCAAGATATACGCAGCGCTTGGGTAAAAGCCAAGGCAGAATGTGAAATTGCCGAAATTGGTTATTCCAAATTTCAACAGTTGGTTAAAGAAATGCCCGAAATTTTGATGAAGCTTTCCGGGCAAATGGCGTTACGCCTAAGAAATACATCGCAAAAAGTCGGAGACTTAGCCTTTATGGATGTTACGGGTCGGGTAGCTCGAGCTTTACTTGATTTAGCCAAAGAGCCTGATGCAATGACCCATCCTGATGGCATGCAAATTAAAGTCACGCGGCAAGAATTAGGACGTATAGTTGGTTGTTCTCGTGAAATGGTGGGGCGCGTTTTAAAAGTATTAGAAGAACAAGGCCATATTCATGTGAAAGGCAAAACCATGGTGATATTTGGCGCTCGCTAAGTATTGCGTATTCAAATGTTTTAAAAGCTCGACTCTGTCGGGCTTTTTTTATGGATTTTTGGTGCAGAGAACCTGAGTTAGGGAAAAGCATTGTCACAATTAGAGTAAATCGATAAATAGCGCGCTTTTGCAAAAAGCACAACTCTGGAAAAGCTTAAAAAAGCAAGACTGACAAATCTTGGTTAGTTTGAACTTAGGTTGGTTTGTATTGATCTGCATCAAACTAAATACAAATCTAAATAAGAATGATTTGCATTTACAGAAAAAGAGTGTAGAATCGCCCCAACATTAAACAACAATCCCAAATAGGAAAAACAAACATGTTCTCTCGCAAACAAATTTCATTAGCCATTGCTGGTGTTTTTTCTTTGTCGGCTCTAGCCCAAGGTACTCAATCGGATTTAGTAAAAACCCTTGAGCAACAGCAAAAACAAATTGAAGAATTAAAGTTACAAGTTGAAGCGGCTGTGGCTGCTATTGAAGAGCAGCAATCAGTATCAAGTCAGTCAAAAACCACGATGGGTGGCTACGGTGAGTTGCATTACAACAACATTGATGGGAAAACTGATCAAATAGATTTTCACCGCTTTGTATTGTTTGTTGGTCATAATTATAGTGACAAACTTCGGTTCTTCTCAGAGTTAGAGTTAGAGCATTCATTAGCCGGAGAAGGTAAGCCTGGTGAAGTTGAGCTAGAACAAGCTTACATCGAATACGACTACTCAGAATCAACCACATTAAAAGGCGGCTTGTTCTTAGTGCCTGTGGGCATCATTAATGAAACTCACGAACCAGACACGTTTTACGGTGTAGAGCGGAACCCTATTGAAAAAGATATTATCCCGGCCACTTGGTGGGAAGCCGGTGCGGCCACTCAGGTTCGATTCGGTGAGTCTGGCGTATCGATGGATTTTGCTATCACCAGCGGTTTATACACCGATGATCAATTTAAAATTCGAAGTGGTCGTCAAAAAGTAGCGAGCGCTGTTGCTGAAGATTTTGCTTATACGGCAAGAATTAAATGGACGGGTGTTCCAGGGCTAGAGCTGGCTGCAACTATTCAACACCAAGAAGATATTACCCAAGGTGATTTTAATGCATCAGCTATGCTGTATGAAGCACATGCTGCTTACCGTGCGGGTGGATTTGGATTACGTGCACTATATGCTCAGTGGGATATCGATGCAGTTGAAGCAGATTTAATCGGTAGAGACGTGCAAAAAGGTTACTATATTGAGCCATCTTACCAGTTTAATGAAAGCTGGGGCGTATTTGCTCGTTACTCTGCTTGGGATAACAATGCGGGTAATGGCAGTGCCACCGATACCGAAAAACGTTTAAGTAATATTGGTTTTAACTATTGGGTTCACCCACAAGTGGTTTTAAAGTTTGACGCTGAAAATCGCATGGGCGCGCACAACGGTTCTGGCTTTAATTTAGGAATTGGCTACTCGTTCTAATCAATCGAACAGTCAAAATGTTAATAAAGCCCAAATAATTATTTGGGCTTTGGCGTAACTAAAATAAATGCAATGAAACAGTTTCAGTTGTTCATTTTAATATTGATAGCTCTGCTTAATGCAGGGCTTTATGCTGTTGAGCAGGTGTATCAAAATCAAGACGAATACATTGCTCAGCAGTTTGAACACTCTTCGTTTGAAAAAGCACACATTTGGCTCACCCCTGATCATAAAGAATATCTAACCGAGTTACTCGGACATAAGCCATATAAAATTCGCGTCCCAGTTTGGCACGATAATGACACTAGCGTTTGGATTTTAGAAGAAATAGGAAAAGAACAGCCCATTACCGTAGGAGTTGTGGTTAAAGGAAAGCAAATCCAAGATATTAAAGTGTTGGTTTACCGTGAAAGTCGAGGTCATGAAGTGCGACAATCCTTTTTTACTGCGCAATATGTCGGTGCAAAGTTAGAAAGTTCAGGTAAACTCTCCCAACCTATTGATGGCATCACAGGCGCAACGCTTTCAGTACGAGCTTTAAACAAAGTTGCTGCTATGGCGTTGTACTTAAGCCAATTTATTGAGCCAAAATAATAACATCTGAATGCGTAGAATTTTAAAACTTCACAACCCTTTATTTGCGCGCACCATGCATAGGTGGCATAGGCGCGTCGGACTTGCAGCTATATTATTTATGCTGCTGCTTATTTTTACTGGGGTTCCTTTACATCACTCAGCAAGACTTGGCTTAGATCAATCGAATGTTGAAATCGAATGGTTGCTCGATGTGTATGGCATTGACGCGCCAGCTTCTTTAACAACCTTTGCTCTCAAGTTAAACCAAGCTCCTGAACTTAACATCACCCAAATAGACGACAGCATCTATTTTAATCAAAGTAAAACTAGCCTGATTACGCGTAACAATTTGGTAGGTGTAAGCCGTCATGAAATTGGCATCATTTTGTTTTTTCAATCTTACTGGGAACTAGTCAGCGCCGATGGAGAATTAATTGAAACTGTTGAGTGGCAA
>JBFHSP010000129.1:0-8155 GCA_041591085.1 Kangiellaceae bacterium
GGTTTGCAATGTATTATTGGGGTCAAAGCCGGTAGAACTTAGTGGGAGCAAAGCACGGGACAAGTCTTTGCCTTGTAAGTCGAACCGGTCGGAGTAATCTTCACCACCAACAATTCTAACCCATTCATTAGCACTTTTAGCTAAAACAGGCTGCCTCCACCCAAAGTGATTAACCGGTGTGTAGCGTGAGCTTCTGGTTAGAGAATCAAAAATTGCCGTGAGTTTTAGTTCTTCAGCAACAATAGAACTGAATGGTTCTGTGATTATTTCTGTTGAGGCAGAAGTCTCGTTTAAATTTGTTGGATCAACTAGCGTCTCATTGCTTGAAGCGTTTTCAGCTGCAACAGCCTCACTTGATTCATTATTTAAACTTTCACCATTATTAATAAACCCAAAGTCGACCTTTGCATTTTCTAAGGCTTTTAACTTTGACTTTGGCTCGGGGTAAAGCAATTGACTAAAAATATCTTTTTGATTTTCATTGTGGATAATGGGTGCTTTTTTATCCCAAAGTTCTTCGCTTAAGTCGGCATTATTTTGTTTAAATACGATAACTTCAATTTCAAACCAACGAGGGCTTTCTTGCGCTATTGATAACGGCGCAATAAAGCATAAAAGCGAAGCTAAAAGGACGCTTTTTGCACAAAAGTTGGAGTTTTGATTATTCATAATGTTTGGTTAACAAGCCTAAAATGACTAGAAGCAAAGACTACCGTGACCCACCTAGAGTTGCAATCAATGATTCAATTTGATGCCATCTATCAGATTCGTCAGGCATAGATTTGTTTATTTTTAAAACAGTTCCTCGCTCCAGACGATAGCGACTAGGGTTAGATTGGATCATATTGATAATCAATTGAGGGTTTACAACGGTATTTGGGTCAAACTCGACCGCTAAACCTTGATCTCCTGCAATAACCTTAGTAATTCCTAAAGGAGATAAGGCTAACTTGGTAGACGTTAGTTTAAATAATGTCTTGGTCGGATCGGGTAGCAAGCCAAATCTATCAATCATTTCTACCTGAATATCTCTTAAATTGTCATCAGTCTTTGCACTGGCGATACGTTTGTATAAGACAAGTCGTGTATGCACATCTGGCAAGTAATCTTCAGGGATTAGTGCTGGAATTCCAAACTCAATTTCTGTCTGTTGTGATAAAGTATCGGTTAGACTTTGTTGTTTGCCTGACTTTAAGTTTTCTATCGCCTTTTCGAGCATTTCCATATATAAGCTAAACCCTATAGACGTCATCTGGCCAGATTGCTCTTCACCTAATATTTCTCCAGCGCCACGAATCTCCATATCGTGAGTTGCTAAACTGAATCCTGCGCCTAAATCTTCAAGCTCGGAAATAGCGGTTAATCGTTTTTTTGCGTCAGAAGTTAAGGCTTTGGGAGAGGGCGTAAGTAAATACGCATAGGCTTGATGATGAGAGCGGCCAACTCGACCTCGTAATTGGTGTAATTGTGCTAAACCTAAGCGATCGGCACGATCCATAATAATAGTATTGGCATTAGGTACATCGATGCCCGTTTCGATAATGGTCGTGCATACAAGTACGTGATAACGATGGTGGTAAAATTGCTGCATAACTTGTTCGAGCTCTCTTTCGCGCATTTGACCATGAGCCACAGCAATATTGAGTTCTGGCATAAGCTCGCGAATTTCTTCAGCCCGTCTCTCAATGGTTTCTACGCTGTTATGAAGTAAATAAACTTGGCCGCCTCGGAGTGCTTCACGCTGTATGGCTTCTTTAACCAATGGCTTATTCGCTTCTCTAACAAAAGTTTTGATTGAAAGTCGTTTTGCTGGAGGTGTCGCAATAATGGATAAATCACGCATGCCCGAAAGTGACATATTTAATGTGCGAGGGATAGGAGTAGCGGTAAGGGTTAAAATATCAACTTCTGAGCGTAGGGATTTTAATTTTTCTTTTTGTCTTACTCCAAAGCGATGCTCTTCATCAATAATCACAAGACCTAAATCTTTAAACTTAATATCGCCTTGAATTAATTTGTGGGTGCCAATAACAATATCAACTTTTCCTGATTCGATTTCAGCAGCGGTTTGTTTAGTTTCACTGGCCGTTCTAAAGCGAGATAACCAATCAATTTTAATTGGCCAGTTTGCGAAACGGTCTTTAAAGTTTTCAAAATGTTGCTGAGCTAATAGTGTGGTTGGCACCAATATAGCTACTTGCTTATTGTTTTGAACAGCAAGAAAAGCAGCGCGCATGGCCACCTCGGTTTTACCAAAACCTACATCACCACATACAAGACGATCCATTGGATTCTTCGAGGTCATATCTGCGAAAATCGATTTGATTGCATTGTCTTGATCGTCAGTCAGCTCAAAGGCAAACTCTTCTGAAAAGGTAATGTAATCGTTTTTAGCTAGATCGTACTGAAAGCCGGGTTTAGCTTCGCGTTTGGCATAAAGATCGAGCAATTCAGCGGCAACATCGCGGATTTTTTCTGCGGCCTTTTTACGTTCTTTGGCCCACTGCTCGGTTCCTAGCTTATGAAGTGGCGCAGTTAATTCTGATGCGCCAGCGTATCGATGAATTAAATGCAGTGCCTGTACGGGAACATAAAGCTTGTCGCCTCCAGAATACTGTAAAGTTAAGTATTCGGCTGATTGTTTATTAGCTTCTATGACCTGCAGACCTAAATAGCGTCCAACTCCGTGCTCAACATGAACAACGGGATCGCCTAGTTTTAATTCGGCTAAAGAATGAATGGCTGCATCAGGACTTATTGTACGTTTGGATTTGCGACGTTGTTGAATAACGTGCTGGCCAAAAATTTCCGACTCGGCAAGGAAAACGACAGTCGGTAACTCAAATCCGTTATCAATTGGAGCGATACAAACAAAAAGAGTTTCGGTATTTAGTTTTTCTGTATGCCAGCTCTCTATTTGTTTAAAGGTTAATTTGTGCCGTTGCAGTAATTCTGATACGGCTTCTCGTCTACCGGCACTTTCAACACAAATGATTATTGGTTTCTTTTTACTTAGGTGAAATTTTCGCAGCGCTGCCAATGGGTCTTTAGCTTTATGATTAACCGTTAACTCTGGGATCGATTGAATCTCGAAACTTTCTTTTGCTTCATTTGAGTTTTCGATTATTCGGAAACATGACTTAAGCAATGCGTTGAGTTCATTTTGCTCAAGAGCAATTTTTTCCGGGGCCAAAATTGGACGGGTTCTATCCCAACGGTGTTGTTCATATCGCTCAGAAAGATCATCAAACTGTTTAGTAAACTGCTCAGATAGGGATTCTTGATAAAACACCACACTGTTTTCTGGGAAATAGTCAAAAAGAGTTGCCGTTGATTCAAAAAATAAGGGTAGATAGTATTCAATTCCTGCTGGCAATAATCCTTTAGACACATCTTGGTAAATTGAACAATCTTTCAGGTCAATATCGAATGCCTGGCGAAAGTTTTGTCTAAATTGGGTGATGCCTTGTTCTGTGGACGGAAACTCGTGTGCAGGAAGTAAAGAAAAGAACTCAATGGTTTGATCCGATAATTGGGTTTCTGGGTCAAACAGTCTGATTGATTCAACTTCATCATCAAAAAAGTCAATTCTTATGGGTTCGTTAGTGCCCATAGGGAATAAATCGAGTAATGAGCCCCTAATAGCAAATTCACCGTGCTCTAAAACGCGATCAACACATCGATAACCCGCCTGTTCAAACTGATGTCGGGCTGCCTGTAGATCAAGCCTATCTCCGGTTTTAATTTTAAATACATGCCCCTTAATAAACGAAGGGGGGGCGAGCCGCATCATAATGGAGTTTAGTGCGGTTAGTACTATTCCTTGCTTTAGCTGGGGAAGTTTAGATAAGGCACTTAATCGATCGGAAATAATGGTTTCATGAGCTGAGAAATAATCATAAGGTAAAGTTTCCCAATCGGGAAAACTGATTACAGGAATATTGGTAGGGTTTTCTTTATGGTTTAAAAATACATTCAGCTCTCTTTCTAACCGTGCCAACTGTGACTGGGTGTTACAAATAATGATAAGAGGCTGCTTTAGTGTGTTAGCTAACTGAGCTAATACCAACGCTTGGCTAGAACCTTTAGCCTTTGGCCAAAAATTAATGAATCCTTGTTTGAGGTTTATTTTTGGGAGCGATACTTCAAAAGACATACAGCGCTGAACTATAGAAATCGAGAAAATGAAGCGTAGTATAAACAAATCACTGCGCTAAGTGGAGTGTTAGCTCTGATAAAAAACTTGCATGAATGTTAGAAAAAACAAATAGTTAAACTAAACTTAGTTAACCTGAGATTGGGATAAGAATAATCGCAAATTAGAGTAAATCGACAAGCTTTGGCATATAGTGGTGTTATTTAGCCATTATATTGTCCTAAATGTTGGTAGTTAGGCTAAATTGAGTTTAACAAGGCGCGATTTTGATGGAGTAGAGGGTTTATCCAAAAATGCGCAACTCAGGAAAATGTTTAAAAAGCTAGACTGACGGGCTTTAATTAACCAGGGTTCAGATTAGTTTGTTTAGGTAGAGAGCTTGGCTTTATAAGAAAGGAATAATAACTATGCACATGACTTTTATCGAGGCTGGAAACTTTCAGATCCCAAGAGCCTTGTTTATTGCGGCTTGGAAGGTATGGTTCAAACGGTTTAGCGATGATCATTACGCATGGAGAGAAGGTAAAATGCCCCTCCGTAATGAAAATAAACCTTTGCATCAATTGCTTTCAGATAATTATCGATTTTCAGTTGAAGTGTTAAGCCGATTAATGGTGCCTTGGTCTTTTCGTGATAAACGCCAAGTAACCGATGAGCTTATACGCTTAAATCCAGCGGTTTTGCGTTGTGTGTCAATGATTTGTGAGCGTTCAGGTGAAAGTATTGAAGGCGCTCGGCTAACTGATCAGGCTCTCGACTTTTGGGATTCGTTGACCTATATCGAACAAGATTTACATTTAAACTTTGCCGAGGCTAGGATCCAAGCCGATATAGAAAGCCCTTCGAGTGAGCCGTGTATATTAGACGACGCAGGCATCGAATTGATTGGCGAAGACATTTATCCGCCTGTCGTGCCGAACCTTGAAGCCTCTGATGAAGACTTTGTTAAGGCATTGGTTGCTTGGATTGATGAAGATCCCTTTCAGCCACTTTATCAAAAAAAACCGGTCGGAGATGCGGTCAGCGGTTGGCATGACAGACTATTGGCTTTTTTCTGGCCCAAACCAAGAACCGGTTACTTAGAGTACAGTCATGCAGCTTCTCCACTAGTCTATCGGGCACAAACACTAGCCGAATCGGTTCTATCAGGTGAAAGCTGGGATTATGAAAACAGAGAATTAGCAGTAAAAACGGCTAATGAAATCTTTATGCTTGCCGGCGTGCCTCAGCGCGAGGTCACTTGGCAAAATGTGCGTTCGGTGATTGAGTCAGCGCTTAGCGCGGATGGGGCCAGTAAAGCCAAAATGAATAGTGGGTGGACTTATTTAGCAAGCCTTGCCACCTCTATTTACGAACAACAGCTCGATAAATTGCCGTTAGTTTCATGGAATAGTCGATGTTCCAGCTCGGTATTATCCAGACTCGACTTTCTGTTAAGTGAGGCAGGATCCAGCAATCTTGGTGAACGATTTAAACATTTGGGTTCCATTCCTGGCTCTGGTGGCACTCGCCCGAGAGCCTTCAGTTTGGAATGGCCGAGTGCTTATCGGTCGTGGAAAAGTATTATTGCCGCTTCTCGCCTAGTGCGAATGATAGTGAATGAGCTTAATTCAAAAACTAAGGAAAATGGTGAACTTTACTATAAACCAATGCCGTTGCCTGGAGGCAAAAAAGGGCCTTGGACTTCTCGTGGTGTGCAGTTAGTGCTGTTCTTTGACGGTTATTGATCAGCAAAACCTAAAAAGTCTTTTTATGTAAACATTATTATGACCAAGCATTTTAGTTGGAATACCGCTTGGTCATACCATTATTCACACCGTTACAGATTGATACACTTAGTCAACTCTCTTATAATTTGCGCCGTTTTAATAAGCTGCAGAGGGTCTCAGATGGATTTTAAAAAAATGGTTGAGTCGATGACTCCTGAGATCTACGAAAACATGAAGCAGTCAGTCGAAACCGGTAAATGGCCAGATGGACGAAAAGTAGAGCAGGAGCAGCTAGAAATAGCTATTCAAGCCATCATGCTTTATGACGCTCAGCATAATTCAGATATTGATGAGCCTTTTCGGGTACAAGCTGATGGTCGCGTTTCATTAGGGAAATCTAGCGCCACCGAGAAGCTCATTAATGCCGATCGAATTATTTTACAGCAACCTCTCAATAAGTCTGACGACGTTCACTAGTTTATTAGGTAATTGATTTATGCTTAGCGCAATTGTTAGAAAAGAACACAAAAATCATTTTGAGAAAAGAACCCCCTTAACTCCAGATGCAGTAAAAAAGCTGATATCGACTCATCATAAAGTCGATGTGGAACGATCAGATATCCGCATATTTGAGGATAGCGCTTATGCGAGTTCTGGTGCTGAAATGAAAGCCACACCGAGTGAACATCAATTGGTGATTGGTATTAAAGAGCCGCCGGTTGCCTCGATTCAAGAAGGTCAAGTTCATATTGCGTTTTCTCACACCATTAAAGGGCAAGATTACAACATGCCCTTATTGCAAAAATTCTTAGATCAAAAAGCAACTTTATTCGATTATGAAACTATTGTGAACGAGCGCGGCGCTCGAACCATTGCTTTTGGACGTTTTGCGGGTATTGCAGGAGCCATTGATACTTTAGCCATTGCCGGAGAAAAGTTAGAACTTATTAATAAAGCGAGCGATATTCAAAAAATAAAACAGACGGTTAAGTACATTGGCATTGATGATATTAAGCAACAATTCGCACAATTGAACTTGCAAAAAGGTGAGCCGGTTAGAATTTTAGTGGTTGGTACTGGAAATGTTGGTAAAGGCGCTGAAGAGGTTTGCCGATGGCTTAAGCTGCCTAAAGTAGATATTCAATCGATCGAAATGGGACATATTCCTGAAGGCAGTTGGTATACGGTGGCGTCGAGTCGTCATATTAATCAACGCAAGGATGGTTCAGATTTTGAGTTTGATGATTTCGTAGCAAAAGGTGTAGACGAGTATGTTTCTACGTTTGACGCTTTGCTCGGAAAATTTAATATTTTAATTCAAACGCCATACTGGACAGAAAAATATCCCAAGCATTTAACCAAAGAACGGATGAAAGCGTTTAAAAGTAAACTTCCGTGGGTTATTGGAGACATTAGCTGTGATATTAATGGCTCACTGGAATGTACTTATAAGGCTAGCACCATCGATAATCCCGCGTTTACTTACAACCCAATCGAAGAGTCGATAAAAGATGGTATTTCTTGGGATGGTCCTACAGTTATGTCGATTGATAATTTACCCTGTGAGTTATCTAAAGATGCTTCGGAACACTTTTCTAATATTTTAGTGGATTATATCCCAGACTTAATGAATCTGGATTTAAGTTTAGAGTTTGATGATTTAGAGCTTCACCCTGAGTTATACCGATCAATGATCGTTTATAAAGGAAAGCTCACACCCAACTATAAATATTTGAAAAAATATTTATAAACTTTCATTAAAAAAGCCGGTTGTTAACCGGCTTTTTTTATAAGGACCAAAATGCATATTCATCCGGTTGTTGTTTCTGTAGCTCTACTATTTTTAAGCAATGTTTTTATGACTTTTGCTTGGTATTCGCATTTAAAAGAATTGAATAATAAGCCATGGATAATTGCTGCTTTTATTAGTTGGGGAATCGCTTTATTTGAATATTTATTACAAGTGCCAGCGAATCGTGTCGGTTATACTGTTTTAAGTATTGGTCAGCTTAAAATTATTCAAGAAGTTATCACTCTGACGGTTTTTGTTCCTTTTGTAGTTTTGTACATGAAAGAACCATTAAAGCTTGATTATTTGTGGGCGGGTCTGTGTTTGCTTGGTGCGGTGTTTTTTATGTTTAGAGATAAATTTTAAAGGTGCTTGCTAAGCAACTCCAAACCATTTAAAGCCAAATAGTTTGTCCGTTAAGATATCACTGTTCACATCGACAGCAGAGGAAGGTAAGCTTTGCATTACTTCAAGGGGAGAACCATTTATATCAGAAGGTGA
>JBFHSP010000130.1:0-8108 GCA_041591085.1 Kangiellaceae bacterium
CATATGACCTTTAATTATTTCATCCATAGCTGCCAAATGCGCAAAGCCCGGAGCTCTAATTTTCACTCTATAAGGTTTGTTTGCACCATCGGAGATCATGTAAACACCAAACTCGCCTTTCGGATGTTCAACGGCTGCATAAGCTTCACCTTTAGGTACACAGTAACCTTCGGTAAATAATTTAAAATGATGGATCATTGCTTCCATGTCGTCTTTCATTTTTAAACGATCGGGCGGTGCAATTTTATGATCATCTATCATTACCGGACCGGGATTCTTTTTCAGCCATTCTATACATTGACGAATAATCGAATTGGACTGACGCATTTCTTCAACTCGCACTAAGTAACGATCGTAGCAATCTCCATTTTTGCCAACTGGAATATCAAAGTCGAGTTCGTGGTATACCTCATAAGGTTGCATTTTACGTAAATCCCAAGCAACCCCAGAACCTCTTAACATTGGCCCGGTAAATCCGAGTTGCAAAGCTCGTTCTGGAGATACTACGCCAATCCCAACGGTACGCTGTTTCCAAATTCGGTTTTCAGTGAGTAGCGTTTCGTAATCATCAATCGCATTCGGGAAGGTTTCAGTAAAATCCCATAAAAAGTCGAGTAATGAGCCTTGCCGAGGTTGGTTTAAGATTTCGAGCTTTTTCGGTTTACGCCACGCTGAAGGTTGGTATTTTGGCATTTCATCTGGCAAATCACGATAAACCCCGCCGGGCCTAAAATAAGTCGCATGCATTCGTGTACCAGATACGGCCTCATAAGCATCCATTAAAGGCTCTCGATCTCTAAAGCAATACAAAAACATAGTCATTGCGCCAATATCTAAACCATGTGCACCTAACCACATTAGATGATTTAAAATGCGAGTCACTTCTGCAAACATCACTCGAATATACTGTGCGCGCTTGGGCGGAGTAATGCCTAAAAGTTTTTCTATCGCTAACACATAACCATGCTCATTACACATCATCGAAACATAATCGAGCCGGTCCATATAACCGATGGATTGATTGTAAGGTTTGCTTTCTGCTAACTTTTCGGTTGCACGATGCAACAGTCCAATATGCGGATCCGCGCGTTGAATCACTTCTCCATCGAGCTCTAAAATTAAACGCAATACGCCGTGGGCCGCCGGATGTTGCGGTCCAAAATTCATCGTATAGTTGCGTATTTCGGCCATTACTTGGCCTCCTTTTGATAACGCGAATCATGCCTGATTACCCGAGGTACTAACACTCGAGGCTCAATCGAAACTGGTTCATAGACACAGCGTTTGGTTAGTGCATCATAACGCATTTCTAAATGACCAATTAAAGGGAAGTCTTTTCTAAAAGGATGGCCGACAAAACTGTAATCGGTAAGAATTCGGCGTAAATCATCGTGACCCTCAAAACAAATACCAAAAAGATCAAACGCTTCTCGCTCATACCAATTGGCACTGGCATAAACATCAATAACTGAAGGAGTCATCATGGTGTTTTCATCAACAAATACGCGTACCCGAATGCGCCAGTTTTTTGCTATCGATAAAAGATGGTACACCACGGCAAAGCGCTGCTGCTGCCAAACGTTTTCCGGATCAGCTTGGCTTTCAGCCACTGCTCGTGAAAAACCTGCGCTACTTGCCTGCTCGGTTTCCCACTCGGCTACACCGTAAGTTGCATAATCAACACCACAAAGATCAATCAGCTGCTCAAAGTGTAATTCCTCTTCATCACGCAAACCATGCATGAGCGGTAACAAAAATCCCGATGATACTTCTAGGGTCAGCTCGTTATGCTCAACAACACTTCGGACAACATAGTCACTTAACAGTCGAGTCACTGTTTGTCTTAACTGTTCAATATTGGAAAGATTGTCTGTGTTTTGACTCACAAAATATCCTTATCCAATTGCCGCTTGTTTTGGCCGAGCAATCGTATTGGTTCGCTTAATTTTATTTTGCAGTTGGATGATGCCGTAAATCAGAGCTTCAGCCGTAGGGGGACAACCTGGTATATAAATATCAACAGGTACAATTCGATCACAGCCTCTAACAACAGAATAAGAGTAGTGATAATAACCGCCACCATTTGCACAAGATCCCATTGAAATAACCCAGCGGGGCTCTGGCATCTGGTCATACACTCTTCGTAACGCTGGCGCCATTTTGTTGGTGAGAGTACCCGCCACAATCATCACATCAGACTGGCGAGGAGAAGGTCTAAACACAATCCCAAAACGATCTAAATCATAACGTGAAGCACCAGCTTGCATCATTTCAACGGCACAACATGCCAAGCCAAACGTCATCGGCCACATACTTCCTGTACGCGCCCAATTAATTAAAGTATCGGCGGAAGTTACAAAAAAACCCTTGTGTTCTTCTACTCCCATTCCAGAGCTCCTTTTCGCCACTCGTACAAAAAGCCTACCACTAACAGCCCTAAAAATAGAGCCATGCTAAGCACGCCTAACCAGCCTAAATCTTTAAATACGACAGCCCAAGGAAATAGAAAGGCAATTTCAAGATCAAAAATAATGAAAAGAATAGCGACCAGATAAAACCGAACATCGAACTTCATGCGACTGTCTTCAAACGCATCGAAGCCACATTCAAACGGCGCGTTTTTAGCATCGTCGGGTTGGTGTTTACCCAAAATAAAGCCGACCAACTCAAGGCCAAATCCAAGCCCGAGTCCAATGGCTATAAACACCAATATAGGTAAGTAGTTTTCCAGCATAACGTCTTCTTTTTATTTTATAGATGTAAGACTAGTTAAGAGAATTCTGTTTGTAAACTGGATATTTTTGTTTTCTCATCAAAGAGTTAGCAGTTTACAACTTTTATCCGTGATCGCAACAATTCTACCTATCTATTAATGGGTAATCAGTCAAAAGTTATCGATATTGCCTTAATGTTAATCGGTCACCCCGTTGAGTAAATTCAATTTGTTTAAGCGCATTCATCCCCAGAAGCACTTGCTCTCCAGGCATGTTTTCAGTAATCCCTGCTCTTAAATCATAGAATTGAATTCCACCTATGCTCAGCTTTTCTATTTTGGTGTCGTAGGCGAGCCCGATCCCATTAGCGGTCTGGGTTTGATAAGCCGCTCCTTGTTTCAAGCCGATTCTTTCAGCGATACTTTTGGGGATTGCTACGGCCGTCGCCCCAGTATCGAGCATAAATACCACCGGAAATCCGTTAATTTCACCGTTTGCCACATAATGCCCGGCTCGATTTCGAATGAGGGTGACTTCTACCGCGTCATCAAAACGAGCAGTGGATGGGCTTTGATTAGGGTTATTCTGCCTATCAAGCACGCCTGAGAAAAACTGGGTTAATAATAGGAGGCCAAATCCCCAAGCGATTAACCACATGGTTTTGCCGGTTTTAACAACCTTATCTTGAGGTGAGCGGTCATTTGAATTTTGCGGTTTTTGATCCATTAACTGTTTATCCTTCAATTACAAAGAGCATGTCAGCTAAACTCGGTTGCCATTGAAAGCTTTTCATGTCAACGCGCCAACTTTTCACCACCACACCTTCTTGTTGCAACAAAATCTTTTGTTGAATAGCCATGTCACTGAATTTAGCAAATGCAAGCTCACCAGAGGAGCGCAATACTCGATGCCAATTAATTGAAATATCATCGCTAGATTGATTGAGCATTTTACCGACCCATCTTGCTCTACCCGGTTTGCCAATTAGATCGGCGAGCTGACCATAACTACAAACAGTACCGGCAGGGATCGCATTAATCAATTGATAAAGTCGGCGGAGATCATTTTTGTTCAATTAGCGGCCCCAACTTCAACCCATAAACTAAAAGTTAATCATGATATTAACAAAGAGCATTTTAAAGATTCAAAACTAATGTCAGAAAAGCTTTTTAATAGACAATAAAAAACCCCGATAAACGGGGTTTATTGAGATATGGTGCCCAGAGCCGGACTTGAACCGGCACGACCTACGGCCACTACCCCCTCAAGATAGCGTGTCTACCAATTTCACCACCTGGGCATACATTCATTTAATAAAACCAGACTATTGATCGTCTTTGTTTTCTTCAGTTTTAACTTCAGCATCAGTAACAGGAGCTTCGTCTACAACTGGAATATCGCTTTGATTAGCAGGTTCTGCTGCCACTGGAATATCAGTCGCTTGCTCAACAGCAGCTTGGTTAGCTTGTTGTTCAGTTTGATCGAAAATATCAGATGCCGCTTTTGGAGCATTTTTCGAGCTCGATAAATAACCAAGTCCAAGCGCAACTGAGAAAAAGATAATCGCTAAAATAGTAGTCACACGTGTCAATACCGAACCAGTACCAGCCGATCCAAAAACGGTACCCGAAGCGCCAGCACCGAAAGAAGCGCCCATTCCAGCACCTTTACCGTGTTGTAACAAAATAACGCCTACTAGCGCGATTGCTACTACTAAAAGGACGATCAATAAAATTTGATGTTCCATAAATTAACCTATTGCATTTGCTATATCGAAAAAGGAGTCAGCATTAAGTGAGGCTCCCCCCACTAACCCACCATCAATGTCAGGCTGAGCTAATAGCTCTTTGGCATTGTTGGCGTTAACACTACCACCGTATAAAATTCTAACTTTATTTGCAGCCTCTTCAGACTGTTCACTTAACCAAGCTCTTATTTCTTTATGAACTTCTTGTGCTTGCTCTGGGCTTGCCGTTTTACCGGTGCCAATTGCCCAAACAGGCTCATAAGCAATCACGATTTTGGTCAAATCAGCAAGGCTAAGTTTTGACTTAATCGCATCAAGTTGCTCTGAAATAACAGCATTTACTTGACCAGCTTCTCTTTGCTCTAACGATTCTCCCACACAAACTATCGGTGTGATACCCGACTGCAAAGCTTGAAGTGCTTTTTTTGCCACTAACTCATTGCTTTCATTATGGTATTGCCTTCTTTCGGAGTGCCCTACCAAAACAAATTTCAAACCTAAACTCTGTAACATTTGAGCCGAAACCTCTCCGGTATAGGCTCCGCTGTCGTGCTCACTTAGATCTTGCGCGCCGACAGCCATTTCTGGCCCGGCAAGTGTCTTAGCTTGAGCCAAAAACACGTTAGGAGGGAAGATCAATAGGTCACAATGGACCGCACTCAAGGTTTTCGCTTTTAGTGCATTGATCAACTCTGCGGTGGCTTCGACCGTTCCGTTCATTTTCCAGTTACCGGCAACAATTGGGCGGCGACTCATACGCAGTTTCTCCAGATCCTAGAGCGGGCGCAAATCTTACACAAAGGAAACTGCCGATACAAGCAGAAAGAATGAATAAAGCGCAATTTTAACCAATTACGCTTTTTTTAAGATTTTATCGGTTGTAAAGTCTTGAACAAACTTTCTAAATTCGGCGCTAGGAACGCCTTTAGACACTAAATACCCTTGAATTTCATCGCATCCATTTTCAGCTAAGAAGTCCCACTGCTGCGGCGTTTCTACCCCTTCAGCAATCACTTTTAAACGTAAACTTTTCGCCATAGAAATGATTGCCAGAGTAATAGCGGTATCATCAGGATCAACGCAGACTTCATCAACAAAGGTCCGATCAATTTTAAGTGCATCTAGAGGGAACCGTCTCAAATAAGCCAGCGATGAGTAGCCAGTTCCAAAATCGTCGATGGCAATTTGCAGCCCCATGCGCTTCATGCGCTCAAGGGTTTTGGTTGCGGCTTCAACATCTCTCATTAACATACTTTCAGTTAATTCAATTTCTAACGCTCTCGGTGGCAATTCGAATCGCTTTAGCAGCATGCTGATTGACTCGGGCAAATCCGCTTGTCTAAACTGCACGGCCGATAAATTCACCGCCATGGTTAAATCGTTAAACCCAAGTTTTCTTAAAGTAGCTAGTTCTTGGCAAGCATGCTCTAGTACCCACATCCCAATATTTTTAATCAAGCCTGTGCTTTCGGCAATTGGAATAAATTCAGCGGGAGAAATAAAGCCTAAGTTGCCATGGGTCCATCGTAACAAAGCTTCGGCACCAATCACTTTACCGCGAGCGATATCGACTTGAGGTTGATAAACAAGACTAAGCTCACCTTTATCGATGGCGACCCGTAAATCATTGGCAATACGATGACGCCGTAATGCCAACTCATTCATTTCAGACTCATAGAAAGCATAGGTATTTCTGCCGACTTCTTTAGCTTTGTACATAGCGGCATCAGCAGCTTTCATTAAGTCATCTACGTCATTTCCATCATTAGGAAACACGCATACCCCCACACTGACCGTTGTATTAACCGCACAACTGCTCAAATCAAAATGAAGATTAAAGTTGTCAACAATTTTTTCGGTGACCGTAATAATATCTTCGGTATCTTCAACTTCATTGAGTATGATTACAAATTCATCGCCACCCAATCGTGCTAAGGTGTCTTCTTCTCTTAGCAATGACTTAAGTCTGTCGGAAGCTGCTCTTAATAATTCATCGCCAATCGCATGACCTAAAGAATCGTTCACATCTTTAAAATGATCTAAGTCTAAAAACAGTATTGCTGCGTAGGTTTTAGTCCGCGATGCGCGTTTAAGTGCGTATCGAATTCGATCCATACATAAAGCACGATTCGGCAATTGGGTTAACGAATCGTAATTGGCAAGGTACTGTAAATCTTTAACCGCTCGCTCTAATCGACGTTTATTGAGCTGCAAGGCTTCTTCAGCAGAATCCCTTTCGCGCTGACGATTTTCAATAGTTTCAAGCATGTCATTAAAGGTTCGCGAAAGCTTACCAATTTCATCGCTCGAAACAACTGGCACACGCAATGCGTAATTTTGACTGCTGGTCACTTGCTGACTGATTTGATCGAGCTTTTGAATAGGTTCCGAAATATAGCGCTGCATCGCTCTGGCTAATATCGATGCGATTACAGCCATGCCTAGTAGTAATACAATAAGGGTGACAATAAAAGCTCTTAAATCGCTTTTCAGATTTTCTGTGGATACTCGAATATATAAAGTGCCTAATTGATCGCCAGTTAGATCGGTGATTGGTTGGTATACATGCAAGAAACGATTATCCCACTTAATATTGAAGTCTCTTTGGTAATCCGTTGATGAAATAAATCCGGCACCGCGCTCGACTGACGCATAAACATTTTGCAGTCCGGCAAACATAGCCACACTAAAGGGCGCACTTAATTTGGTTTTATCGAGGAATTCTGCTTTTGCTTGCTCAGGGCTCCCCATTGTCATATATACGCCACTTTCAACCGCCAAAAACTCGGCCTGAGTAACAACTTCATTTTGTAACGACTGCTGCATTTGCTGATAGAAGCTCATTGAGACCACTAAAAAGCCAATTGAAATAGTTAACATAGAAATGCCAACAATCATAAACATCAGCTTAACTCTAATAGGGGAGTTCCACTTCATTGCTGCCCCCCACTATTAACTAGCTGAATATTATTTACAGGAATCACTCCATTGGTATTGTTTGGACTCTTGTCGTAAACTTTTTTCGCTAACTTCAATACCGCGACCTGAACACCGCTGCCAGAAGCCTCAAAAGCATCTCGATTAATTTCTAATTGAGTTTGACCAGCGTTATCAATATAAAGCCTGACATGAATTCCAAGTTCTGCAGAGAACTCACTTGACGCTACCAACACACTCTTTGTTAGCACATCAAGTGAGTTTAAGCTGTCAATTTCGACTCGCGAAATAGCCCCTACGTAAGATACATGACAATTTTTAAGATCTTCGAGTTTACGGGTGAAACGGATATCAATGCTTTTTTGTGCCACGGTTGTCGACTTGAGAAACTCTTTAGCATAAAGGTAATAATCACGGTCTCGATATACACAAAGGCGATAATTAGAATCAGGCTGATGAAAATCAGATGTTTTGGGCCAATAGATAACGCCAGGCAGACGAGCCAAAAATCCAGAGCGCACATCAACTTCACTCTTTCCTTCTAAAGAGTGAGTATAAAAGCTACTCGTAAAGAGTAGGAAAACGACCAACTTTTTAATCAAATGCACAACATCGACATCTCTAGTTCAACATCAAAACTAACTTAGCTATGCAATTGACAAAGAAAGTAGGGGTACCGCCGAAATAAGATCATTCAGTCTACATCAGTC
>JBFHSP010000131.1:0-8086 GCA_041591085.1 Kangiellaceae bacterium
ATTGCACTGCGTAACGGATTACCTGTAGTTTTTAATTTGCTCATCGGTTTAAAAGAATTTGCAAATGCTTCACAAACAATTTGCGCAAACTTTGCTAAAACTCTATTGGTTAACCCTGCAATCGCATTTTGTTCGTGTATTAGCAGTGGTCTTTTCGATAATACCGACGCAATACCACCGGGGCCGCTTGCGAAACCGCCAAAACCAACACAGGCATCAATTGAGTGACGTTTAATAACTTTGCGAGCAAGAAAAACTGAGCTTATTAATCTAAATGGCGCTTTAACTAGTTCAAGCAAACCTTTTCCGCGCAACCCTTTAATGGGAAGCAACTCGATAGTTAATCCTTCTCTTGCAACAAGTTCTTGCTCCATACCACCAAGCGAGCCAAGCCAAGTAACTTGATGATTTCGTTGTCGCAACTCTGTAGCTACCGCTAATGCTGGATTAATATGCCCTGCGGTTCCTCCGGCCATAATTAAGAAGTGGCTCATGCTAGCACCTCCTTCTTCGCCGAATTTTTTGCGCTTATATTTTGTTTTTCAGTTTCAAAGTCGATACGCATCAAAATTGCGATGGCCGCACAGCAAACAATTAAACTACTTCCACCATAACTGATGAATGGCAGTGTTAATCCTTTAGTCGGTAAAGCGCCATTAGTCACACCGATATTCACTATAGCTTGCAATACAATCCAAATACTGATCCCAAAAGCTAAGAAAGCACCATAGGTGTTTTCATCTTCAAGAGCGCGCCTGGCAATTTGCATCGACTTATAAAACAATAAAAAAAACAAAGCCAACACAACACTGACACCAACAAAACCAAATTCTTCTGCGTACACAGCAAAAACAAAATCAGTATGAGCCTCAGGTAAATAAGACAGTTTTTGAATGCTATTGCCAAGTCCCTCGCCAAACCAACCGCCACGACCATAGGCGATCAATGATTGAGTTAATTGATAGCCAGCGCCAAAAGGATCTTTCCACGGGTCTAAAAATACTGTTAATCGTTCTAGTCGATAAGGTTGACTGATAGCAACTAAAGAAAGTGCTCCGGTAACGGTTAAGGACAAAGCAATAAACTGCCAAAGTTTAGCGCCCGCTAAAAACATCATACCTAAAGTGGTCACTGTAATAACGGCAGCAGCACCAAAGTCAGGTTCTAAAACTAACAGAACCGTAATGACACCAAGAACCAATAAGGGTTTTACGAATCCTTTAATTTGCGTTTGGATCTCATCGGAGCGTCTAACCAAATAACCTGCGATATAAGCAATAACGAAAAGTTTAACTAATTCACTAACCTGGACGGTAATGGGCCCTAGTACTATCCATCTTCTACTACCGTTTACGGTTCGACCAAAAATCAGAACAGCTATCAGTAAAAAAATTGAAAGAACCAAGAGTGATGGACCGTATTTTTGCCAAAAACTAACTGGAATACTCATACACACAATAGCCGCCATCAACCCAAGCCCTAGGTAGATAAAGTGCCTATAAGCAAAATAAAATGACGTCGAATAATTTTGAGTTTCTGCATACGGCAATGAAGATGAAATAATCATCACACTACCAATAGCCATTAATACAAGCGCAATAATTGCAACACTGAAATCAACTTGAGGAAGATTTAAAGCGGCTTTTTTGCTCATGCTTTAACTCCTTGGTTGACCAATGAAATAAAATGCTCGCCTCTTTCTTGATAGTTTTTGTACATATCTAAGCTAGCACAGGCAGGAGAAAACAAAACACAATCACCTGGTTTAGCAAAATTCAGAATGCTCGCTACAATTTCTTCTAAGTTTTGGCAATGGGTGACGACATTCGAGGCCAAAAAATTTAAAAATTGTTTAGCATCTTTACCAAATACCCAAGTATGAGCAACATTTTGAAGAATGGCATCTGACATTTCACTTAAGTCAGCACCTTTAGCATCACCACCGGCAATCAGCAATAGTCGCTTGTATTGCTTAGCAAATCCTTGAATGGCAGCAACTGCTGCGCCAATATTGGTAGCCTTCGAGTCATTTATCCACGCAATGTTATTTTCTTCCGCGACCAAATTACATCGATGTTTTAGACCTGAGTATTGAGAAAGCGCACTAATCACACTCTCGTCAATTCCTATATTGAGCTGTTCTAATATAGCGATCATTGCCGCTAGATTGAGGCCATTATGCGCACCTTTTAATTGGCATTGAGTTTCTGAGAGCAGTTTCTTTTGCTTGTAATAAACACCAAATCCATCTTGCTCATTTAAAGCATAAACAGTCGCTTGTTGGCTTTTGCCAAAAGACAAGGCTTTATCACTCAAGTTTTCTGGATACGTTAAATGATCATCTAGGTTATAAACCGACAACTCACTCAGCTGATAAATGCGACGTTTAATTTGAGCGTAATTTTCAAGTGTTTTATGTCTATCTAAGTGATCAGCCGACAAATTAAGTACGCAACCTACTTTAGCTTTCATACTCGAAAGCGATTCGAGTTGAAAAGAAGAAAGTTCAAGTACAACGTAATCTAGTGATTGCCCTGCTAAATCTAAAATAGGTAAACCAATGTTTCCGGCGGCACAACTTTTAAAGCCAATCTGATTAAGAACAAAATTCAAGCCATCAACTACGGTTGACTTTCCATTGGATCCCGTAATTGCAATAATGGATGCTCTGCAATTTTTAACGAACAGTTCAACATCACCAATCACAGGAATATTCATCGCTTCTAATTCAGTAAAAATGGGAAGCTCTCTATCAATACCTGGACTGACTATAACCATTGAGGCTTGTTCTAATAGTGATAAATCTAAATCACCTAAATGCAATGGCACCGAAGGAAAATTCTTTTTAAACTCAGCTTCACCAGCACAAGTTTTTCGAGTGTCACAACAAATCACCGGCCAATTATTTTTAATGCAATAAGCTACAACCGAAGTGCCTGTCACTCCGGCTCCAATGACCATGATTGGATGTTGTAGACTTATTTCTTTCATTATCTAATCTTTAATGTTGCTAAACCAACTAGCACTAACACAACCGAAATAATCCAAAACCGAACGATAACACGAGGCTCTGGCCATCCTTTTAACTCGTAATGATGATGCAGCGGGGCCATATTAAAAATTCTACGACCCGTTAATTTAAATGAAGCAACTTGTAAAATTACAGATACGGTTTCCATAACGAAAATACCACCCATAATAAAAAGAACGAGTTCTTGGCGAACAGCTACGGCTAATGTTCCGAGTGCGGCTCCCAATCCGAGAGCACCAACATCTCCCATAAATACTTGCGCGGGATATGCGTTAAACCATAAAAACCCTAGACCTGCTCCGACAATGGCTCCACAAAAAATGGTGAGTTCACCGACCCCTGCAATATAAGGAATAGAAAGATAATTAGAAAAATTTACGTTACCGGTCACATAAGCAAAAATCGCCAAGGCACCAGCCACTAATACTGTTGGTAAGATGGCTAAACCATCTAGCCCATCGGTTAGGTTTACCGCATTACTTGTACCTACAATTACAAAATAAGTAAGAGGAATAAAAAGCACACCTAAGGCAATCGCTACGTTTTTGAAAAAGGGTACAATCAACATGGTTTCAACAGGTGATACTTGTGTTTCAAATAAATAGATAGCTGCAGCTAAACCGACAACTGATTGCCAAAAATACTTCCACCTTGCAGGTAAGCCAGTGGGATCTTTACGAATTAATTTTCGATAGTCGTCAACCCAACCGATTACGCCAAATGCCATAGTAGTTAATAACACTACCCAAACATGTCGGTTACTTAAATCGCCCCACAATAATGTAGAGAGTGCAATCGCAATAAGTATTAAAGCGCCTCCCATAGTTGGAGTGCCCGCTTTAGATAAATGGGATTGAGGACCATCGGAGCGAACCGTTTGCCCAATTTGGTAGTGCGCAAGCTTTCGGATCATCACAGGTCCAATGAATAATGAAACCGCTAATGCAGTGATGACGCTTAATATGGCTCTTAATGTTAGATAACTAAAAACATTAAAACCGGAATAATATTGTTGTAAGTATTCGGCTAACCATAAAAGCATAGTTACTCTCCCCCTAAAATATGACTCACATTTTGGATAAACAATTTTACTAACTTATCCATTTGCGAGCTTCTAGACCCTTTAACTAACAAGGTCATCTTATTGTTTTTATCTATCAGTGATTCCACTTGTTTTGAAATCAAATTTTGTGAGTTAAAATGCTTAGCTCCTTCACCAAAAGCGTCAGTTGCCAAACAACTTAACTCACCAATCGTAAATAAATGATCGACTCCTGCCGCTTTAGCGTACTCTCCAGCTTTATGGTGCAAGGTTCTTGCTTCGCTACCAAGCTCAGCCATATCGCCTAAAGCTAAAACTTTGATTCCAGTTTGCTGAGCCAACACATCAATGGCTGCGGCCAATGAAGTAAAATTTGCATTATAGGTATCATCAATGACCACAATGTTTTGGGAGATTTGGTGATATTGCATACGCCCTTGAACACCGCTGAAACGTTCCAATCCAAGAGCGATAGTTTCTTGCGCAATTTTGAGTGCATAACAAATAGATGCAGACGCAAGAGCATTGTTGACATGATGTTTACCCGGCACAGAAAGTTTTATAGAACTTTGTGAACTTGGAGTAACTAGTGTGAACGAATATGAAGCGTCATCATGTTGAACCAAATCAACCGCTTTAATACTACAATTGGGTTTTAAGCCAAAAGTAAGTAGATTTATATCTTTTCTCTGTTTTTCTATTTTTTGGATCCAAAAATCAGCAAACTGATCATCTGCATTGATTACAGCGATTCCATTTTGCTTAAGTCCATCGTAAATTTCTGATTTAGCACGGGCAACACCTTGCAGATCACCAAAACCTTCTAAATGAGCAGCAGCTACATTATTGATTACCGCCACATCGGGTTTAGCTAAATGACTTACATATCCGATTTCACCTTGATGGTTGGCGCCCATCTCTAGTACAACATATTGCTCACTACCATCTACTCTCAATAAAGTCAGCGGCACTCCGATGTCATTATTTAAGTTGCCTTTTGTTGCCAAGGTTTTTCCGGCAATAGAAAGGATGGATGCGATCATTTCTTTAATCGTAGTTTTCCCAACACTCCCTGTTAATCCAATTACCTTTGCTTGAGCTTTATCTCTTACTAGTGAAGCTACTTTTCCAAGAGCAATCCGAGTGTCTTTAACCACTACTTGAGAAATATCCATGTCAAAAGCACTTTCAACCATTAAAGCATTAGCGCCTTTATTTGCTGCTTCATGAAGAAAATCGTGAGCATCAAAATTAGGTCCTTTTAATGCAATAAATAGAGCTCCTTTTGGAATATGACGAGTATCGGTTGACGCACAATCAACTTGAATATCGGCACCTACTAAACGTCCGTCAACCGCTTCGGCAATTTCAGAAAGCATTAAAGGGATCATTAAGCGACCTCTTCTAATATTTTTTTAGCAACTTCTACATCACTAAATGGTTTTTGCTCGGTTCCATAAATTTGATAATTCTCATGCCCTTTACCAGCAATTAATACCGCATCTTTTTCAGTAGCTTTGGCAATGGCAGCGGCAATTGCTTCTTTTCGATTGCTAATGTAATCTACTTTTTCTGGTTGCTTTAACCCAGATTTCATATCCGCAATGATATTTTCGGCCGACTCAGTTCGAGGATTATCATCAGTAAAAACCACATGATTCGCGTATTTTTCTGCAACCCCAGCCATTAATGGTCTCTTGCCCGAGTCTCGATCACCACCACAACCAAAAACAATAATGATTTTTCCAGAACAATGATCTCGAGTTGCCTTTAGTGCTTGCTCAATGGCATCTGGCGAATGAGCATAATCAACAATTGCCAAGGGTTTTTTGGGAACTTTAATCAACTCCATTCGACCTTGAACCGATTTAATTTGATTAATTGCCGCAAATACTTGTTCACTGTTTTTAAGTTTAATACCCAAAACAGCAATCACTGAAAGTAAGTTATACATATTAAAACGGCCTATCAGTGGCACATCTATTTGGCCACTGCCCCACGGTGTAAAAACCGATGCTTTAATTCCAGTGAATGAGTAGCGAATATCTTCAGCCCAAATCCATTGATTCAAATCAGATCCGTCGACCGGCTGGTGCATTGAAATAAATAATTTTTGTGCGGTGATAGCCGAGTCTTTTTTAAGTTTTTTACCAAATTTATCATCGACATTAATTACGGCCCATTGCAGCGACTCCGATAAAAATAGTGAACGCTTTGCCTCTCCATAAGCATCCATGGTTCCATGAAAATCTAAGTGGTCTCGAGTTAAGTTAGTAAAGATTGCGATATCAAAGTCAACTTCAGCTACACGTTTTAAAGTTAACCCATGCGAAGAGACTTCAAGCGCAGCATTAGCACACTTGTATTTAACTGCTCTGGCCAACTCTCTTTGCAACGTAATTGGATCGGATGTGGTATTTTTACTTGGCAGCTGCGCTCCAAAAGGACCACAACCAAGCGTACCTAAAGTCCAACAGCAACCGTCAATATTGTGTAATGCTTGAGCCGTCATTTGTACGGTACTGCTTTTTCCATTAGTACCTGTTACTCCAATAACCGTAATATCTTTTGAAGGATATCGATAAAAGATTGAAGCGAGTAAGCTCAGTTGATCATTCAGTTTGTTTACTGAAATAACCGAAATATCGTTAGCTAGGTTTTGTTTTAAAACATCAAAATCAAATGCTTCAGCCTCGATAACAATCGCTTTTGCACCATTTTTAATGGCGTTATCAATGAAATCTCTTCCATCTAAAGTAAAGCCTTTAGTCGCAACAAAACAGTCCTGCATCTTAATCTTTCGACTATCGAGATGCAGTTCATTGATTTTATTTTCTTTAGGACCTGCAATCCACTCAGCCCCCGATAACTGATTAATTAAATCTGTAAATTGAAATAACTTAGCCATGTTTTGCTTCCTTGTTTTTTAAAGAAGCAATTGCTTGCAATTTATCGGGTTTAACGTTTAATAGACGTAGGGTTTGCTCGGCAATATTCGCAAAAACTGGTGCAGCAACATCACCGCCGTAATATACATCGCCTTCAGGTTCGTCAATAAGGACGACAACTGAAATTCTTGGATTATCGACCGGTGATACTCCAGCAAAAAAGGCTAAGTATTCATCGCCGTAACCACCTTTAATTGCTTTTCTTGCAGTGCCCGTTTTTCCAGCGGCACGATAAGAAGCTAAAGCGGCCTCACTTGCTGTACCTCGTTCTCCAAGCACTTCTTCCATCATCGCAATGACATTCTGAGTCGCTTTTTCAGAAAAGATACGCTCACCAGAAGGAGCTTCTGAACGCTTTAAGAAAGAAACTGAACGCTTAATGCCTCCGGAACCCAACACCGCATACGCATGCGCAAGTTGTAAAGGGGTAACCTGAAACCCGTAACCATAAGCCATAGTCGCTTTTTCAAACTGAGTCCAGTTTGGTCTTACAGAAAACTTTACGGCACTTTCTCCAGGGAAACCACGGCCGGTATGCAGACCAAAACCAAGCGCATAAAAAGTATCTAAAAATGCATCGTCTGATAAGGCAAATGCAAGTTTAGTTACGCCGACATTGCTAGATTTTTCTAAAATAGTGGACACAGAAACGGTTCCTAAATTAGAACCGTCTCGAACCCAATTATTGCCAACTTTTAACTTACCCGGTCCAGTTGAAATTAATGTGTTAGGCTTTACAATGTTTTGCTCTAGTGCAGTCAATACAGTAAAAGGTTTTACCGTTGATCCAGGTTCAAACATATCGGTGACAGAACGGTTTCGAGTTAATTGTGCTTGACGTTGATCAAGTCGGTTTGGATTGTACGAAGGCTGATTAACCATCGCTAACACTTCACCTGTTTCTATATCGAGTACCACCGCGCTGCCTGCTCTTGCACCATAACGCAATACCGCAGACTTCAATTCTTTGTAAGCCAAGGCCTGAATTCTCGAGTCAATGCTTAACTCAATATTTTCACCTTGTTTACCTGAATCAATTACGCCTTGGTACTCAACTACATTACC
>JBFHSP010000132.1:0-8081 GCA_041591085.1 Kangiellaceae bacterium
GCTGGTCGAAAGTCAGCCCACGTATTGCAGGGGTCTACTCTGCATCCGATAATTTAGTCTATAAAATGATGTGGGGACAGGCCTTTAGGGCACCTACTCCCACCGAAATGGGTGGTGCGCACACCTTTTCTTTGGCTTCCAACATCGGTGGGTTAGAGCCTGAATTGATCGATACTTTTGAAATGGGCATGGATTGGACATTAGATAAAAACCATGTATTTCGCGCCAACTATTTCATCACAGAGTTTGAAAATCAAATTGCCTATTCAACGGTCAATACCAATTTAAGCACCAACATTTACTCCACCAAAAATGCGGGACTTGAATTAGAGCTTTTGGGTTCATACGAACGCTCCGGTTGGTTTGCAAACCTTTCTTATACCCAAAGAAAAGATGAAACTATTTTAGCCTTCGATGGCTCTGGCAACCCTGAGTTTTCAGCACACCCCAACGACTTAAAGTGGGAGCCACCGATTAAAATCAATGTCGGTGCTTATCACAAATGGGATCAATGGAGTGTATCAGCCAACCTTCATTATCATGACAAGGTTGAAAGACGCGACAACGAATTAGGTAACCCTGGCGGCTGGCTGCCTTTAGGCGTAGATGTTCCTGCCGATTACAATCTTGATGATCATCGTCCAACCACAATCGACAGCTGGGTTAGTGTGAACTCAAAAGTCAGCTATGCACTTGCTAAAGAGTTTTCCTTAAGTTTTGAAGTGAAAAATTTGCTGGATGAGCAAGGCAGTTTGGTAAAAACCGGGCCCTTCCCTTTCGATTACCAAATTCCAGAGCGACAAATGATGGTGTTTTTGAAGTTAGAAATTTAAGGTTTGAGGATTCATAATCGGTTCAAAAGTGTTTTTGACATTTAACTTTTAACAATAGCTTTGGCGATGGCACTGGATTTCATCGCAAAAGCTATTAAAGAAATTCCTAAAGGTGGTGCTAACATTCCGTACATTAAGAGAAAACTTAAGTCTAGTTGAGTCGTATAGAAAAACCGCCTTCTTGGCGGTTTTTTTACTTCGAATTTATTTTTTCTTAAACTAATAAAGCTATTTATGAGTATCTTTGGGTTCTTCCATTTTTGTATCTAAAATAAAGATAAAACAAACTAAAATTGATTAACCAATTAATTAGCAAGAATAAAAAGAAATCCACTGAAATAAAACCATCATAAAAGGTAAAAAAGACAACTAGCAACCAAGGCAAGGGAACTATGGCATGAAGCCCAATAAGTAAAGATGGTCCAAACAAACTCGAATAAACTACACTCTTTATAACTGTATTCTTTGCCTTCGAGGACTCTTTAAAAAATAAATGAACAATCAATAAAATAAAGAAATACACCACAATTATTTCAAGAACTTCCATATACTCTTCTCAAATTATATTCACTTACTGCTTAGAGATTGTTTAATTCTCTAACCACTCAAGCATTTCCGATTTCAAATCGCGGTAATCATCTTCTTCTAATCCTAAAAAGTTTAATACCGCTGGTTTGGTTCGCTCCCATTCTTCATTTACTTCGGATTCTCTCCATGCAGATCGGTAAGTATCGCTAATATCTTCTGCCATTCGTAGAATGGCTAACAGCGATAAAGACTCGTCATCCATTTGACCGGTTCCAACCAATTCTGAAAAATCATAATGGTGAAAATACAAAGCTTTGGCAATGTGTTTTGGTAAGTACCATTTTTTTAATAATAAATAACCTACTTTGGTGTGTGATGTTTGGTACTTTTCTTCTTCAAGTTTGGTTATGGGATAAAGTGTAGTGGTATCCATTGCTCGAAGCGTTTGCTTATAATCATCGAATGCTTGCATCATCAATGGTATACCGGCATCGTGAAACAAGCCCAAAGTGTAAGCATCATCAGTACTTACCCCCGATAGTTTTCGAGTTAACAAACTGCACAGTGTGGCAATTTCGGTTGCACTATCCCAAAAGCGATTCAGGTTTAAATTTCTTGAAACACCACTTTTAAGAGCAGCTACCGTTACAATCCGTTCCACTCTTTGAAAACCTAGTAAATTAACGGCTTGTTTTATATTGGTAACCGCCTGACTCATTTTAAAAGCTGGCGCATTAATAATTTGAAGCACTAAAGCGGCTAGAGCAACGTCTTCACTAATGGCTTTAGAAACTTTATCAATATCAGGGTATTCGCTTTTGCTTTCACGGCTAACCACCATCAGCGCTTCAGGCCGTGGAGGAATAGAAATACTTTCAATTAAACTTTCACTGGTGTCTTTGGTCATATACTTTATCTTTTTATTGTTACGAGGCTTTAAGTAACGATTTTAAGTCACGAATATCTTGCTCATGATCTTTTAACACTTTAATCGTTAACTCCGGAGTAACTTCTCCAAGTTGAAGTCTTTTAAATGCATCTAACTTATTAAAATGAGGGAGACCATTTAATTTGTGCTGATGTAAATATTCGTGCAATAAAGCCACATTTAATAAATCGGAATAATCAGGATCCATCACTTGCTCTTTTTGCCAATGCCGTAAATATTTCATGCATTGGTAATACACATCACCCATTTTCCATTGTTCAATGACATCACAAGCTACTTTATTTTGATATTCATCAATAATGCTTTCAATTACTTGATCAAGTTTTAAGAATCCTTGGTATTCGTTTGTGAAGGCATAGATTACAAGCTCTCCAATTCGATGTAATAAACCACACAGTATGGCTTTTTCTGGTGAATAATTTAACTTACTCTGTTTAGCGAGTACCGCAGCGATAGAAGCGACATTAACGCTTTCACTCCAAATTTCATGGTAGCGCTTATTGAGTTTTGGATCGTCACAATTAAACACTTCTTTTAAGGCAAAAATAGTAACGAGCTGTTGAATAGTTTGTCTACCAAGTCGCACTACGGCATCAGTACAAGTTTCCACTGCTGCCACACCACGAAATAAGGGTGAGTTGGCGGCTTGAATCAGTTTTGCAGTAATCGATGGATCGAGCATAATAGTTTTCACTAGCTCTTCAGTAGTGGTTTCATCTTTGTTCGCAACCTGCTGCACTTTTATAGCGACATTTGGCAAGGAAGGAATTTTTAACTCACCATGAGCAATAGCCTCTTTGATTTCATGTAACACCATTTTTGGCGTTAAATCAGCGTGACCAAAATTTAAGGTCCGAGTTTGCGCTTTATAAGACTTTCCTTGCTCTATTACATAGCTGAGTAAGTCGTGTGAAATTTTTAAAAGTAGCGATTTTTCAAGCGTTACAGCATGATAATGACGCGGTCTTAAATTTGCGATTGGACGCTTAGATTCAGGTTTATCGACAGTTAAGTCGTGAGCTCGATCATCTTCGGCAGTCAGTTTGATTTTGCCTTCTATCAAAAAATAGTCACAAGGATCGTTATCGCCCACTTTAAATAACGATGTCTTTTTATCGAGTTCAACAAGCTCTACTTGACCGGCAACTACGGCAAGCTGCTTTTCTGTAAGAGCATTAAATGCGTCCAGTTGCTTGAGCAAATAAATGCGATGCTCAATTGCTCGCATAGTGTCTCCAAACGGTAAGTTAATGAGTAAAGTCTAGCACACTTGGCAAACTTAGCTTGCGCTTACGAAAATAAGTCTAAGTTGATAGGGTCATTGTTTTCAATACATTTTTTCCCTTCATTTCGCGGGTTTTTGGCATGATCTCCTACCGCTCTTTTGGTCATTTTTGGCCACTGCCTAACCTTACATAGTTCTAATATACCTTTTTCATTGTTGGAGGTTAGCCACTGTTGCCAATACTCATTAGGTAAAATAACTGGCATACGATCATGAATAGGTTCCATCAACTGATTTGGCCCCGAGGTTATAATGGCAAAGTTATCAAAGCTTTCATTACCATCATCAAAAGTGGTCCAAATTCCCGCCATCATAAAGGCGCTTTGATCTTCTTGTTCAAATAAGTACCAAGGCCTAGATTTAACAGTATCAACACCCTTGGGCTCATAAAAGCCATCGGCGGGGATTAAACAACGACGGTGCTTTGCCGAGTGAGCAAACATTTTTGATGAAAGAAATGATTCCGAGCGCGCATTGATTTTGGCAAAGGAAGGTTTAGCCCAGTTTGGCCGGAATCCCCATTGCATGGACTTAACTAAAATGTCATCGTTGTCATAATAGACAATTGGCGCAAGCTGCGAAGGCGCAATATTATAGCGTGGAGAGAATATACTGACTTCTTGCCAGTATTGCTGCCACGATGTATGAGTAGCCCATTCAGGCTGATCTCTAAGAAGGTATCGTCCGCACATATGCCGAGTATAAATTAATCTGCACATTGTTTCTTGATAAGGTTAAGCTTAAAAGGCTCCTAATTAAATTTAAAGACATTATTTATGCGAAAAGGCCACTTCCCCGACCATCATAGCCAAACTGTCAGCTGGCAAAGCCTGAAAGACTTACTGCCCTACTTAATGGAGTATCGAACAAGAGTTGGCTTAGCGCTGAGCTGTTTGGTGTTTGCCAAGCTAGCGAATGTGGCAACCCCATTTGTTTTAAAACACATTGTTGATGCCCTCGATGGCAAAAATGCCATCATTGGTGTTCCACTAGCATTGTTAGTTGCATATGGAGCGGTAAGACTTGGCTCAGTGCTGATTGGTGAGATCAGAGATACCTTATTTGGCCGAGTTACCGAACGTGCTATGCGACGGGTTGGTATTAATGTTTTTAACCATTTACACAAACTCGAACTCGATTTTCACTTAAATCGAAAAACCGGGGGCCTCGCTCGCGATATAGAACGTGGTACCTCTGGCATTTCATTTTTACTGCGCTTTATGGTGTTTAATATTGTGCCTACCTTTTTAGAAATTGGCTTGGTGTTTGGTTTATTTTTAATTAATTATCACTGGTGGTTTGCAGCCATATTACTCATTTCAATTGCCATTTATATTGCATGGTCAGTGGTTGCCACCGAGTGGCGTACGCGATTTATTCGTGCAGCCAACGAAGCCGACTCAAAGTCAAATTCGGCCGCCATTGACAGTTTACTCAACTATGAGACGGTTAAATATTTTAATAACGAAGCCTTTGAAGCACAAAGATACGACAGTGACCTTGCCGATTGGGAAGAAGCGCGGCGAAAAAACAGACTCACCTTATTTGCCTTAAACGGGGGCCAAGCCATCATCATTAGCGCTAGCATGACCGCTATGATGATACTCGCCGCATATGAAGTGGCTGACGGAGCAATGACTTTGGGTGACTTTGTATTAGTTAACGCCTTTATGATGCAAATATTTATGCCGCTTAATTTTTTAGGTTTTGTTTACCGAGAAATGAAAGGCTCGCTTGCCAACATTGAAAACATGTTTGCATTGATGCGACAACAACCCAGTATTATCGACGATGTTAATGCCTCAGATTTAGTAATAGCAAAAGGAGAGATCGTTTTTGAGAACTTATCATTTTCTTATCATCCAGACCGACCTATCTTAAAAAACTTAAACTGCGTTATTCCGGCGGGAAAAAAAGTCGCTTTTGTTGGCAATAGTGGTGCTGGCAAATCTACCATAATGAAACTACTTTATCGATTTTATGATCCGACTAATGGCTCAATTTTTATCGATCAACAAAATATTAAAACAGTTTCTCAATCGAGTTTACGCAAACAAATAGGCATTGTGCCGCAAGACACCGTGTTATTTAATGAAACTTTGTGGCAAAACATTCGTTATGGTGATGTTAACGCCAGTGATGAACAAATTTGGCAAGCCATTGAATACGCCTATTTAAAAGAATTTATCGAGCAACTACCCGACAAAGAAAAGACCACGGTTGGTGAACGAGGGCTCAAACTTTCTGGCGGTGAAAAACAGCGAGTTGCCATAGCTAGGACTATTTTAAAAAATCCATCCATTTTATTATTTGATGAAGCCACTTCATCACTCGATAGTCATTCAGAAACATTTATTCTAAAAGCCATCGATTCAATTTCACAGAACCACACGAGTGTGGTGATTGCTCACCGATTATCAACCATTACCAATGCCGATATTATATTTGTTCTGCAACAAGGTGAAATTGTAGAACAGGGCGCGCATAATGACTTACTGAATAAGCGAGGCACTTATTTTCATTTGTGGCAGGCCCAGCAACGAGAAGAACAGGTAGAATCCGCGTAAGGAGCGATCACATGACAATATTTAAAACAAGTTTATTGGTAGTAATATTGATGTTTTTCAGCAATGTTTATGCAGAACCGCAAACCCTTTCATTGAAAGAAGGTGAAACATCTCCTAAAGCCAATATAGAACAAATTGCATGGCTTACTGGCGCATGGCGTGGCGAAGCTTTAGGAGGCATTGCGGAAGACATTTGGTCGCCCCCCAGTGCCGGCGCTATGGTGGGAAGCTTTCGGGTTATATCGGGTGGAAAAATAAAATTCTATGAAATTGAAATAATTAGAGAGCATCAAAACAGCTTAGTGTTGCAGCTAAAACACTTTAATAGTGACTTAACTGGCTGGGAAGAGAAAAACCAAACGGTCGACTTTCCATTAGTAAAAATAACTGAAAATGCGGCATTTTTTGATGGATTTTCTATTATTCGAATCAACGAAAATCAAATTAAGATGGTCGTTCGAGTGGGTGATAAACAAAAAGAAAAAGCACCGCAAGAACTCGAATTTAATTACACCAGATTTTCTTTAAATTAAACAATACATTGATGACGGATTATTTATTAAAACAATCCAAAAGAGATGACATTGAACAAATTATTCAATGGATAAAAACTAAGGAAGAACTATTTTCTTGGGGCGGGCCTAAAATGCGCTGGCCAATTGAACTTGATTCTTTTTGTGATGATATTAAATTAAACGAGCTTCAAAGTTATAGCTTGTTTGAACAAGGTCTTCTTGTGGGATTTGGTCAGTTTTATCAAAGACTCAATCACGCTCATTTAGGTAGAATCATTGTCAACCCAGACTACCGAGGCAAAGGCTATGGCAAAGTTTTGATTGAAAAGCTTTGCCAAGCCTCAAAACAGCAACTTCAACTGAACTCAAACTCTTTATTCGTTTTAAATGACAATACCGCGGCCAAATCACTCTATGCAAAATTAGGCTTTAGGAAAAAGGCTTATCCAGAGCCAATTCCCATTCCGAATTGTGTGTTTATGATAAAAAACTAAGATATTGGCAAGTATATATCAGTAATCATTTCGTTTTCAGGCACTTCAGGAAAAAAGCTGACTCTCTCAAAAAACAAAGGAAAATCTCTAAGTTCGAAATTTGATTGTTCAATCCATTGAGAATATAAATAGTCTACTGCAACACCAATGGAATCATCGCTTCCAATGTGACGAATCATTGCACATTTTCCTGAAGGAATAACTTTATTTTGAATATCACTTTCGCTTAACTTTATTGCATCACTAATGGCACAACCGAGATCAAATCTAAAATCATTTGGCTCAGTCACTCTTGGATCATCATAAATCAAGTTAAAGGTTCTACTACGGCTAGGTGGTAATCCACTACTCTTTCTCCAAGCTATAAATTTTTGAATGGTTTCATTCAAAAAAATTGGAGCTCCTCTGTGCTCCATAACCGCAAGATTAACCTCAGGGAAATCCACAATCTTGACATCGAAGCGTTCGTTTATTGCCATCACTTTTTTCCTTAATTTTATTATCGACTCATATTTTTTATTCCAAATAGACCAGTCTGCGGATTGTTTAAATTCGGAGGGGCTTTGACCGAAATGCTTTTTGAATGACCGAGAAAATGCTTCATGACTTTCGAAACCATTTTCGAGAGCAATCGCAAGAATGTTACTGTCACTTCGAAAAGATAATTTAAAAGCAGCTCTTTTTAAACGCAGTAACCTTATCATGGAGATCACTGGCACACCGAAATAAGCGGTAAATTGCCGATGAAAATGATACTTTGATAGTCCGGCGAGTTTGGACAACTCATCGACACTGAAGTTCTTATCTAGATTAGACTCAATAAAATCAACCACTTCCTGGAGTTTCTTTTGATAAATTGTCATTAGCTATGATTTGGCATTTATTTTGGCTAATAATAATTGAAGAAAAA
>JBFHSP010000133.1:0-8072 GCA_041591085.1 Kangiellaceae bacterium
ACCACACCTAAGCTATACAAATCACTTCGGCCATCAATATCAAGCCCCTGTGCTTGCTCGGGGCTAATGTAAAGCGGTGTACCAATGCTTTCGCGTGAGCCGGTTAAACTGACTTTCATATTTACTGCTTTTGCGATCCCTAAATCAGTTAACTTAGCCACGCCATTTTCATCGAATAAAATATTTTCTGGTTTAATATCGCGATGAATAAAACCTTTGCTGTGCGCATATTCGAGTGACTGGGCAATTTGTTTTAAATAAATAAGCGATTGATGAACATTAAGGTTAGTTTGAATTTTTTGCTTTAAATCACCACCCGATAAATATTCCATAACGTAAAAGTGATGTTCATCATGCTCACCCACTTCGAACACTGTGACTATATGAGGGTGATGGAGCTTAGCGGTCGATAACACTTCGTGTTTGAATCGGGCTATCCAATCTTGATCTTTGGCCATTCTTCGAGGAAGCACTTTAATTGCAACTTGACGATTCAAACTAAGGTCTTCTGCTAAATACACATCGGCCATCCCCCCCTTACCGATGAGTTCAATGACTTCAAATTTTCCGAGTTGCTGTTTTGGTTTTAGCATATTTGTGGAATTTAATGACTGTTTTACTCGTTGAGTTAATCTTTATTATAGAAGCCTTTCTTAACTGTTGTCCTAAAAAAAGACCCCGGTCGTGCCGAGGTCTTTCTATAAATACTTGGCTTACACCTTAAATCAGTCTGGCATATTTTTCGAGTAGAAAATTTCTAACATTTCTTTTTCTACTTTTTGACGAATTTCTTTAATCTCACCTTCTGAAAACTCATCGACGCCAGCCCCGAATAGGTAGTCGTCTACATCAAGTTTGGTTCGGATCATTTTGGTATGGAAGGTATTTTCTTGATAAACATTCACATCAATCATTTGAAACTCATCTTGAGTATCGTCCGATAGATAATTTTGAATAGAGTTAATTTCGTGGTCGATGTAGTGCTTATCGCCATTGACATCACGGGTAAATCCGCGCACACGATAATCGAGTACCACAATGTCCGACTCAAAACTATGAATTAAATAGTTCAACGCTTTTAGCGGCGAGATTACCCCACAGGTAGACACATCAATATCGGCACGAAACGTACTGATCCCACCATCAGGATGACTTTCAGGATAAGTATGCACGGTGATATGGCTTTTGTTTAAATGCGCAACCACTGACTCTGGTAATGGACCCGGCGCTTCTTCAATTTGCTCTTCGTTTGGCTCAATTTCATGCTCTGCAATTAATATGGTGACTGATGCACCGTGAGGATCGTAATCTTGGCGAGCAATATTCAGTACATGGGCGCCAATAATTTCAGTCACGTCAGTTAAAATTTTAGTTAAGCGCTCAGCGTTATATTGATCATCAATGTAATCAATATACTCTTTCATATGCTCGGGTGTTTTTGCGTAATTTACATCGTATATATTAAAACTGAGCGATTTGGTAAGGTTGTTAAACCCATGAAGTTTTAGCTTTTTCTGCATGACTTTGCTGACTTGACTTAAAAATAGCCGTGTATTTTAGTCCAATATGACCTTTTTGGGTATCTTTAATACGCGCTAAAACTCGAGTTTATGGCGAATTATTACATCAAAAAATGATAGGTTTTCAGCGGTATTGAGCACAAATAGCTGCAATATCAGAAAAGTAACTCTTACCGAACAGCCGCAAGTGATTAATTAGGTGGTACAAATTATAAAGAGGTACTCTCGACCGCCACTTGTTAGAAATGCTGCTAACCTCTTGATAAGTATGGTAAAAGCTCTGTGAAAAGCCGCCAAACAAACAGGTCATAGCCAATTCTGCTTCGGCCCAGCCCCAGTAGACGGCGGGATCAAAAATTTTAGCGCCATCTGAACTGTTAAACGCATTGCCGCTCCATAAATCACCATGAATAAGCACAGCTGGCATATTGGGTAACAGTTTTGGCAGTCGCTCTGCGATGGACTCTATGTCTTTAAACGTTTTTTGCGGCAACAGCCCTTTTGCAAAAGCCTGCTGGGCCGGTTCAACAAGGCGATATTTTGCGAAAAACTCAAAGCCGTTATTGCATTGGGTATTCACCTGAACTGAGCGCCCGCAAAAGTTGTATGTATCAAAGCCAAATGCAGGCTGCTCTTTTGAGTGCAGTTGGGCTAACCGCGTGGCAAGTTGTATCCAATAGCTTTGATCGGGCCGTTGCTCGTCAAAGTTTTCTAATAAAATGCCCTGCGCATGTGTTGCAATAACCACGGGCGCAAAATTAGGTACTTGCTGATTGATAGCAGCTAATCCATCGGCTTCCTGAGCAAATAGTGACTCGGTTGGATGAAACTTCAAAAAGTATTGTTCGCCAGAACTCAACTTGAGCTTAAAGCACTGACTAATACAGCCGCCTCCAACCGCAACCGATTGAATAACCTTGGCACCAACCTCGTTTTCAACCCACGAAATCATCTGCGGCAAGTCGATCGAGTTTTTATTCATGTTTGAGTCCTAACGTCCTAATTAATCACAGTTTAACGCAAACTCATTACCGTAAAATTCATTACCAACAAGCTCTTAACGAACATTCTCTTAACAAACAATCTCTTAACAAACAGAGGCTTATCAGGCACACTGACCGCACTACTAATAAAAATGACAGGGAGCCATTATGGTCAGTTTTTTTAAGCGATTGAGCCTCTTATCACACCTATTTCTACTAATACTGGCATTACCCGTTTCAATTTGGGCCGAGCCCACTCTTATTCATAATGTAAAAGGGTATACCTTAACCGGTAATGCCGGCAATGAAGCCCAATTGTATTCATTTAACGCCTTGGTGTTTGAGCAAGGCAAAGTGTTATTCGTAGGCGATATCAGTGAGGCAAAGCAACAGTTTCCAAAAGCAGTGGCAAAAGATGGAAATGGCCAAACATTGTTACCCGGACTTATCGATGCTCACGGCCATATCCTCAATATGGGACAATCACTGCTCACAGTCGATTTACGCGGCACAACCAGTGAGCAAGAAGCGGTTGCTCGGGTGGCTGAATACATTAAACAAAATCCTAATCGCAAATGGGTCATTGGGCGAGGTTGGAACCAGGTATTATGGCCCAACAAAGCATTTCCAACTAAAGCAACGCTCGATGCATTAGTACAATCTGTACCGCAAGCCAAAGATAAAATTATTGTGCTTTCGCGCATTGATGGCCATGCCGCTTGGGTCAATAGTAACGCATTAAAACTCGCAGGCATCACCAGTAAAACAGCCGATCCTGAAGGTGGTCAAATCATTAAAAGCAATCAAGAGCCCACGGGTGTGTTAGTTGATAACGCTGAATTACTGGTTACCCAGCACCTACCCAGCGAAGATGAGTTGCAAATTAATTATGCGCTGGATAAATCTTTTGAGCATTTATTGGCGCTTGGGATCACATCGGTTCACGATGCCGGTGTCGGTGAGCAACTCAGAAAACTTTATTTAAAACGACTAGAACAAAATCGTATCCCATTAAGAGTATACGTTATGCTCGATGGCAGTTCGTCTTATTTAGACAACTGGTTAAGCCAAGGGCTTTTTATTGAACCCAGCGATAAGCTATCTATTCGCAGTGTAAAACTCTATACCGATGGCGCATTAGGCAGCCGCGGTGCTGCCATGATTAAGCCCTACTCCGATCAAGCCGATCATTTTGGTCTGATGGTCACTGAGCCTTCCGAATTAAAATCGAAAGTCAACGATGTGCTCAAACATGGCTTTCAAGCCAATGTTCATGCTATTGGCGACGCCGGTAATCGGGTGTTTATTGAGGCGGTAGAAGAAGCTTATAAAAGTCAGAAAAACCAAGAGACTCGCCATCGCATTGAGCATGCGCAAGTGATTGATTTACAAGATATTGCAAAAATTAAATCTCTCGGATTAATTGCTTCAATGCAACCGACTCACGCCACTTCCGATATGAACATGGCCGAAGATAGAGTCGGCAGTGAACGAATTAAAGGAGCCTATGCGTGGCGAACCTTGCTCGACCAAGGCACCATAATCGCATCGGGTTCTGACTTTCCGGTGGAGCTCGCTAACCCTTTCCATGGTTTGCACGCAGCAATCACTCGGCAAAATCATCATAATCAGCCCAAAGGTGGTTGGAAACCCGAGCAGAAAATGTCTCGAACTGAAGCCCTTCGAAGTTTTACCCTCGATGCCGCTTACGCCGCACATCAAGAACATACTCTTGGCTCTCTAGAGGTAGGCAAATGGGCCGACTTTATTCTGGTTGATCAAGATCTATTTAATATGAACGAGCAAGACATTTGGAAAATTCAGGTGTTGGAAACTTGGGTCGCGGGTGAAAAAGTTTTCGATAAAGCGTTATAATGCAGCCTTTACTCAGGCATGAGCCATTTGGTTATGCCACAACACCTCAATATTGGGAGACAATTTATGGTACGCGCAAGCGCTCGTCATTTACTGGTAGCCACTGAAGATCAATGCAACGACATTAAGCAACAAATTGCGGATGGAGCTGACTTTGCAGAAATGGCTAAACAACATTCTAGCTGCCCTTCTGGTAGAAACGGTGGAGAATTAGGAGAGTTTGGTCGTGGCCAAATGGTTAAAGAGTTTGATGAAGTCGTATTTTCTGCGCCAGTGAATACTGTTCAAGGCCCGGTTAAAACTCAATTTGGCTATCATTTATTAGAAGTCACCAATCGAACTGAGTAAGTTTTTGGTTCATCATTAAGCCCTCGAGATTGAGGGCTTTTTTATCTACTAACAGAATAACTCGACATGAATAAACAAACTGAAATAGAAGCGGCTGTATTTAGACGCTTATTAAAACACCTCGATGATCACAAAGAAGTTCAAAACATAGATTTAATGATTCTTGCCGATTTTTGCCGCAACTGTTTAGCCAAATGGATGGTAACCGCCGCCGAGGAACAAGGTGAATCACTCAACTATGAGCAAGCCCGCGAAAAAGTGTATGGCATGCCCTACTCTGAGTGGAAAGAAAAGTTTCAGGCAGAAGCGACGCCGGAACAATTGGCCGCATTTGAAGCGAAACAAGCAGCTAAAAAGTAACTTCTTATTATTAGTTGATGTGTTTGTTAACAGTGTCAACTATTCACAATGATCTGGCGCTTGTAGCAACTACTTGAATTTGCGATGATTTAGGTTATTCAAGGAAAGACATTAAAACAGTAGACCTAAACTTATGAGCGCTATTAATGACAATAATGAGTCATATAATTCTGCGGACAACGAAGTTGACCGCACTAAGATTTCTGCGCCAGTACAAAAGCAACTCACTCAAATATCGCAAAAACTCAAGCAACACGATACTAAAGAAGGCTTTGCCGAAGCTAAAAAACAAGTCGATGCCGCGCTTGCTAGCAAAAAGCTCATTTTAAATAATCGGTTTGTTTTGGAGTCTACTTTAGGCTCAGGCGGTATGGGAACCGTGTATCAAGCCCAAGATTTACGGAAAGTTGAAGCTCAAGATCAAAATCCTTTTGTGGCGATTAAAGTTCTAAGTGGCGACTTTAAACAACATCCCGATGCCTTTATTGCGTTACAGCGAGAAGCCAGTCGTTCGGCATCTTTAGCTCACCCCAATATTGTTACCGTTTACGACTTTGATCGTGATGACGACACGGTTTATATGACCATGGAGCGCCTTAAAGGACAGGATCTGTTCCAAATAATCGAGGCTAACAAAGAGAATGGGGTAGAAAGAAGCAAAGCATTGGCCATTATCAAAGACTATTGCAACGCATTAAGCTATGCCCATAAAAAAGGTGTGATCCACTGTGACTTAAAACCGGCGAATATTTTTGTGACCCAACAAGGTACCAAAGTGCTCGACTTTGGGATCGCTCGCTTAGCCATAGAAAATCAAGACCATTTCGATGCAGGAAAAATGGGGGCTCTTACTCCTGGCTATGCTAGCTTTGAAATGTTTCATCGAGAATCCCCAAATGCATCCGATGATGTTTTTGCCGCAGCAGTCATAGCTTATGAACTGTTAACCGGCAAACATCCTTATGATGAAGTCTCCGCTATTACCGCCGATGCGTTAAAGAAAACTCCAGCACCTATTACGGACTTACCAAAACATCAATGGAAAGCCTTGCAGGCAGCTTTACAATTAAAAAAATCTGATCGAACTCAAAACATTGATGAATTTACGCGCGCGTTCTTTCATAAGTCCAAAGTTCCTGTATTTAAAATTGTTAGCAGTATGATTTTAGTTGGATTAGCGAGTTTTGCTTATTACAATTATCAGTCCAGTTTGCAGCTAGAACAGAAAATCGAAACCAAGCTGAAAGAAGCCCTATTGTGTTTTAACAATGAAAATTTTGCATGCGCAATTAAACAAGCAGAACTTTTATTAGGTATTCAAGCCGATCATTTAGAAGCTCAACAAATTTACGCAGATGCCACCGCCGCTCAAGAAGCTAAAGTATTGCGAGAGAAAATCACTTCGATACAAACCAAAATGAATCAATGTAGTAACCAAGAAAATTGGCAATGCGTTGAAAATTCGGCAGAACAGTTATTGGTGTTAAATCCTACTCATCCAGAAGCCTTATCACATTTACAAACTGCAACCGAAATGCTTAAACAACTTGAAGAACATTATTTAGATTACATGCAATCTGCCAATGACTGTTTTAATAAAAGTAATTTCAACTGTTCTATAAAGCAATCAGAACAAGCCTTACAGCTTAAGCCAAACGATGAAAAAGCAGAAGAATTGATTCAACGAGCAAACTTTGCGCTTCACCAACAAAAATCTACCCAAGAAAAAGTGAAAAGCATTGTAAAAGATGGCCGCCAATGCTTTAAAAAATTTGATTACAGCTGCGCCATAGCCAAAGCTGAAGTTGCATTAGAATTAATAGCAACAGATGCCTCAGCGATCAAACTAAAACAAGATGCAACAAAAGCAATTAACGATGCAAAAAAAGCGATTACCATTGAGTAATTAAGGAGATCTTATGAGCCAGTTAACTAAAGCCACCATTATTAGCCTATTACTGATTTTTGCGGTGACTTCATCAGGCTGTAAAAATAAACATCTAAAAACACTAGGCGCAATTGTTGCGGTAGGTATAGCCGCTAAAGTTATATACGATATGTATATCGATTATAAAACCGAACAAACCCGTAATGACAATCAAGTGATTAAAAAGTACGAAGCCGCAAACACCGAATTACCAGAATCTCCCAAGCTTGTTCAATACAACACTCAAATAGCTCCCGGTGCAGTGGTATCACCCGGCAATACTGTTTCTATTCAGTCATCGTTAGAAGTGGTTCGAAGCAAACACAAAGAGCAATTAGAGATTCAAGAAAAAATTGTTATTTACGACAACAATGATCCCACCAAAGAGCTTAAAAGCCTAACTAAAGTGGTGAACCAAGATACCGGGCGCTGCGGTGCGTTTAAAAACCAATTTACATTCACCCTACCAAAAGGCATGCCTCAGGGAGTTTATCCGATTAAAACCACCGTTATTGTGGATGGTGTAGAGTTTGCTCCGGTTCAAAGTCAGATGCAATTAGTGGAGTTAGAATCACCGCTTGAGCATGTGAGCGAAAAAATTATGACAGCTCCGGCTATTTGAGAATCCGTTAGTATTCGTTCTAAAACTTTCTGACTCGTTGAGATTGTCACTATTAGTTCAATCTCGACTTGTAACTTTGAAGGGGAAAAAGAGCACAAAGCGGTCATTAGCTTTAGATGTTTTTGTCACTGTGAGTCGCAAGGCGACGCGAAAATCTGGTTTTAATTTCGTCATTCCGCACATCTGATGCGGAATCTAGTTTTTAAATCTTAAAGTCAAAAGCGGTTTCGCACAGCTAACGCTTTCGAGCGACTCTCTTTTGTCAGTCGATACAAAAGAGAGGAAAAAATCTTTGCTCCACAAGGCTCTTCAATCAAAATCCAAGTATTTTTATCGAGCTACCGGTTTTGACTCGTTATCCGACTCGACAAAACCTGCTTTCGGCATCCATGCCTTAAGCCAGCTGAATCATAATTGTTTTTTGCGAGCATTGAAGT
>JBFHSP010000134.1:0-8043 GCA_041591085.1 Kangiellaceae bacterium
ATTGGACGCAGAAACTACAACAATAGGTAGAGTTTGATTAAACCCTCTTAATACTTGAACTAACTCAATACCATCCATTTCTGGCATAAATAAATCTGTAATTAAGCAAAAATAATCTGTTTCTTTAAGTTTTTTTAATGCAGCTTTACCGTCAAAAACCGAATCAACTTCGAACCCAAATTCACTTACTTCAATTGTTAATAATTTATTCAGTAATTTTTGGTCTTCGGCTATTAATACTTTTTTATTTGGAATAATCATAGGTTCTCTATTGGTATTAGTCATTCTTGGAGCTTGGTTTCAAAAATAGGAAATTGAATTTCTATCTGATAACCTGCTCCTAAACTCGACTCTATGTTGGCTGTCACCCCCCATACAGGAGCCTCCCTAACTAAGGTTAGAACCTTCGCTAGTTTTTTTTCAGATTCCGAATATACTTTAGCACTTAGTGAAACTAGATTTTTCTTCATATCGTTCAAGTGTTCTTCAGGTACCCCATACCCCTCATTCCGCAACACAATTTGAATAACTCTTTTAGTACTCTTTTCGCTATCGACCATTTCAATGAATAGTTTAGACTCTCCTACAACGGCATCTTCAATTAAAAGCTTAATTGAATTAGCCATGATAGAATGAAGAAATTTAATCGGAAGCAATGCTAGGCTCATTATATTGGGGATGACATAATCTACGTGTATATTTTTCTGATGTAATTCATCTGAAAATTGGCTGAGTATCTCGTTCAAGACACTTTTAACGTCGACTGGTTCTGCGTCATTTGAACCCACTTGAAAACTTTTGAGCTGTCGCTCTACTTTTTCTCCTAATTCTTCTGTTTTCGCCAAAATATCTTCTAAGTTATTCAAATCGTCAGGGGATGCGTGTTGTTGTTTTTTTATCTTGCGGCTTAACAAGTTCATGATACTCAAATTGTTGCGCATTTGATGAAAATGCTGCTCGTAAACTAAGGCTTTTCTTTCCACTAATGACTGGATCGTTTCTATATCTACAAACTCAACCAGCAATCCTGTTGCAAGGAATTTTGATACAGCGGCTTGATCTTGCTCTTCATTTTTTAAAGAACGCACTCGGATTAAGTATTTCTTGGAAAGCTTGATATTCTCTACCGGAAAGTCAAGCTCAATATCTTGTAAAATAATGGCCAATAGCCGATCTTTAATTTCGTTCGACTTGAGCTTGGTAAATTTGACTAATAAGTCATGAGCGGTACATTGATACAGGTCAACACTGTGAATCTGCATCAAATTCTCAAGTTTCTTATTCGCAAAAATGATATGGCCAAATAAATCGTACAGAATTGCAGCCGAAGTCATATTATTAAATATATGCTGGAACATATCATATCGTTGCTCAAGTAAACTAACAGACGCATCCATCGCCCGATAATCAGCCTCAGCCACCTGAAATTGCAACAGCCTACGAAAAGTTCCGGCTTGTTGCTGTCTAAATTTTAAATAGGTGAGTCGTTGGTGCAACAACACTGAAATTTCAGTCGCGTAAAAAGCTAGATGATTCTCTAGTAATTGTTTATTTTCTCCTTCAGGAGTAATTACGGTTAACGCCCAGAAACCCAGCAAATTTCCAGAGAACTGCAAAGGAACGAGATATTCAGACTCATTGTCTGCGACTTCAACAAAGTAATGAGAGGGCGATATAACAATAGGACAATTACGTTCTAGAGCCGTAGAATATGGCGTTCGTTTGAAATCACGCCGCCGTTCACTGATATCATCTAAGCTGCAATTAAACGCATCTATTTCTCTGACAAGAGTGTTATCTTCCACTTTCTCTAAAAATATGGAACGTAATAATGGAATATGCTGATTAACTAAAACATGTAAGTTAAGCCATGGCTTATTACTTTGTAAAAAGTCTGGAGGAAGCAGTTTTTTTGAAATGCGGGCATTAACCGTTGCGCTAGTATTACTTATTAAACGGCTTTCTCTATACTTTTCATAAATAACTAAATACACGTTGCAAAATATTAAAGTAAAAAATGCTTCGTAAAACGGAAACACTAGATTGTAAAATCTTCCACATAGAATGTGTATGGCGAAAAAACTCAACACGAAAAATAGATTTACACTTATCCAAGTTTTTTCCGCAAAAAGTTGAAAACATATAAAACAACTAAAATAAATAATAAAAGAAACTAAAAATACTACTGCAACAGGCGGGGAAGATAATCCAAAGTTACTAAGCTCATGTTCAATCGCATAGAGGTAAGCTTCGGTCTCAGTTAATTCATTTGATGTATAAGCTAAGTTTTGTTTAATTTGATAGCGTTGCGCTAATTCATCAATCACAATCACCCGATCCAATACTAATTGATCGAGCATACCGCCTGAGTTAACTTGCTCAAGTGTAAGATGTGGTAATACCGAGTAATCGATTAAAGGATTAAAAAATACGACTTGACCATTATTGCGGTACTGAAGGATAGGTTCAGAATTGAGGGCGTCTAGTTGTTTCGATGAAAGCGGTTGCGCTAAACGATAACCACTGATCACCCCACTCTCTTTAACTAAATAAGGCCAAATAGGATGGTTATGAAGGTGCTGTTGCTCGCTGGATTGCGACCTATTGATCCAAACTATTTCTGGAAATTGATTAATCAGAGAAACAGGTGGTTCAGATTGATAGTGAGTGTAGATAATGGCCTTTGGTTGCATAGCCGCCAACTGGATAAAGACTTCGCTTATTGCTGTCAAAAACTCATCATCTGTTGCGTAATTATGCTCAAGAAGCAAAGTTTGGCTGTTTAAGTTTATGGATGGACTTAAAAAGCTTACTCCTGACAAAATAATTCGATTTTGTTGACTGAAAAGCCCAACGACAGACAATAGCCCAATAAAAGCGACCAAAATTAAACCTATGTTAAATGCCTTCGTCGAAGTTTCTGTCATTATTTATTATCGTTGTCGTTAAAAGTTGAAGAAAAGCCAATTCAGACGGCAATTTCACAAAGTCCCCAAAATGTATGTTTTACACCTAAATATTAGCCCTAAACCTTTACAAATCCACCATGATTATGAAAAAAAATGATAGTTACCAATGAGTTAAGATAATTTTGTAACTCTGCGCCGATATTGGTTGAGCCAAATTCAAGGCATTTGATTAAGTTTTCAAACTACTGTTTAGTATTAATTCAGTATCTCTTAAACCGAGTGAACTGAAAAGCGTAAAAATATTGCAGGTTTTAGGCCTTTTTACTTATAAATAGTACGAACGCCCAGTTTTCATATTAGTCGGTTATACCAATAAATTCTATGCAATTGATTTTATTATCTATTTTACAAAGTCATTAACTTTAAAAAGTCGAACTTAAAAAGATGTTTAAGCGTGTTTTAAAGAATAAAACTGATTTTATTTTGGAGAGATTATTCTAAAACCGGCAAAAGTTTGTTAAAAATCGTCATTTTCAAATCTTTTGCTTGATTATTTATTGTCCAACCATTATCGTGCATCTCCTTCTTGCGATAACGAACAGCGGCATCAATCCTCACAAAACAATGAAAGACATATTCCAAGCTGCACAGTTTCTTTTTGTCGATATTGCAGATGCTCAGCAATTTAAGAATCAATTGACGTCCGTTGAGTATTCAATAGAAGACCTTGAGCGACACATTATTCGCACGCTCAACGCTCAACAGACAGGTAAACTTGCTACCTATAAGTCACTCATCCGTGAGTTTCCAAACCTAAGCGCTATTATTAAATCAAGAATATTTACGATTGAAAAAATGGGGCAAGCGCTACTAACCTTTCATTTACATAATATTGAATATCAGTGTTTCGTGGTTGAATGGACCCATTTGTGGATCCGCTTAAGTTTGCACAAAGAGAACCACGAACAAGAGCGATTGAGTGAAAGTATTAAGCAATTATTCGAGCAAATTTATGCTGAACTCCATACTTTTGACGAATTCAGCGGAAAATTGGTAGCCCAATACATTCAGAATCTGACCAAAACAGTAGCGCAAGCCGTTAGATTGAAACAAGCGCCGAGCATAGAGCAGATTCAACATCAGTTCGCTAAATCACAAGCCCTATTTGAACAATTAAAAGCTGAAAATTTGAAAAGTACCCTTATTCGCGTGAGCCAATTAAGCAAGGAACGCGAAGCACGAGACAAAACCAGTATGGCAATTTCTCAGGCCATCGGCGATGGTCATTACCCGGTAGTATTTCTAAAATTCATCGAAAATTATGTAGCTCCCGAACTAGAAAATTGTTTCATTAAACAAGGTGCCAAGTCCAGTAAATGGAAGTTAATTCTTAAAGCGATAAGAATAATAATTTGGGCCTTTCGAGCAAATTGCAGTGATACATTTAAAGATGAATTTCAACGTAAAGTAATGCCTGCTTTGCGTGATCTGTGTGATAACTGCCTTGATGGCTATGTTGAACAAACACGTTTCATAAATGACTTTATTTTGATCGAGGAACTATTAAAACGTAAGTCCTTAGGCTATTTTGACAAATTAAATACCGTATTCAATGCACCTCACGTTAATTCAAGCTCTTTGTTCAAACGCAGCGTAGAAATAAACTGTACTTTAGATAGTAAAGAACATCATCCAGTACGCGGTGTGCTCTATTATCAAAACCGGTTAATTCAAGGGTTTCTTCTAACTTTAAAAGACGAAAATGGATATTTAGTTTTTTTAAATTCATCTTTTGAACTGGCGATTGCCATTGATCGAAATCGAAAAAATATGTTTCAAACGGAAGCACATTTATTTGCTCCCACAATGAAAGTTGATTGGCGTTACATTCGTGTGTTTGCTGATAGTGAACTAGCGCAATTGCGTTGCAAATTTGAAATGACATTTGAAAGTACACTTGAAGTCATGCGAACCAATAACGAACTTGATAAGCGCGAACGCTATGAGCAAGAGCGATTTGAGTTACAGCAGCGCTTAAATGGATTGCAACAAGAATTTGCTCAAAGAGAGCATCAATTAAAAGAAATAAAACAGGAACAAGCGGCTAAACAAAAAAATGTCAGTGAGTACACTAATATAATCGATAAAATTAAAGACGGCGCGTTAGGGCAACTTATCGAAGGTGATGTTAAAATTCCTGTTACCCTCATTACCATTACTCAATCTACTGGCCGTTACATTTTCAACAAATCTAATGGACAAGGTCAGCTTAGTTTAAAAAGGAGTGAACTTGCTGCCATGTTACTTTCTGATCAATTGATAATTACAGAGTTTGAATCCCCCGATCACTTTAAAAACTCTTTAGAAAGTATCATTAGAATGCGTCGGTCCAACTTGTCACCTACTGCCGCTATGGCAGTGTAATTATATCAATTACAAGCATCTTTCCGACCTTTTTTAAGAAAAACAAGAAAATTAACGTTTTTTAATCTTATTTACTACAACTCTACAGTTTTTATACAGCTAGGTCATAAGCGCTCTTTAGGTTAATCGCTTTAACCAAGCCTTGTTATTACATTTAAACTACCTTAGCTTCACTCCATTGGTAAATTTTATTGAGCAAATTTTCTCTAGAAACCGGTTTTGCTAAATAATCATTCATTCCGGCCGCGATAAATCGGTCTTGATCGCCTTTCATCGCATTAGCGGTTAAAGCGATGATTGGAATTTCAAGACCTAATTCTGTTCTAATCCAACGTGTTGCCGATACGCCATCCATTTCTGGCATAAAAATATCCATTAAAACAAGATCGAAGTGTTTGTTTTTTAGCAATGAAACGGCCTCTTTACCATTTTCTACAAACGAAATCTCATAGGGAGTATTTTCTAACATGGCTCCAAATACGATTTGATTCGCCAATGAATCTTCCGCGATTAAAATCTGTTTAGTAGCTTGCGCAAATTGAACAAGCGCATGATTTTCCTTTCCGCCAACATTACTTTCTTCAGCAACTTCAAACGGAATTCTAATGGTAAAACAGGCCCCTTGGTTGACTCTACCTTCTGCCGCAATCTCCCCACCCATCAGGCTGATCAGCTCTCTAGTGATAGCAAGCCCAAGCCCAGTACCCTCATGCTTTCTTGTAGAAGTATTATTCAGTTGAACAAACGCATCGAACAACAATTTTTTATTGTTTTCATTAAAACCCACGCCTGAATCAGAAACTTTTATCTCTAATATTTTGTATTGGCCGTTAATGGTTTTGAATCCAGCATTCAGTTTTACAAAGCCTTTTTCAGTAAACTTGACCGCATTGCTCAATAAATTTAGTAGAATCTGTTTAACGCGATTATTGTCACCATGAAGCCATAGGTTTTCTGGCAATTTTATATCGACAATAAAATCTAGGTCTTTCTCTTTTGCTTGTGCGCGAGAAAGTTCAGCAACCGCCTCTATCGTTTTTACAGGATTAAAGGGATGTAGCTCTAACTCTAGTTTACCTGCTTCAATCTTACTAATATCCAGTATCTCATTTAATAGCATCAATAAGTGATTGGCCGATCGTAACGCAGTATGATTCAGCTTTTGTTGCTTATCGTTTAAGTTATCGGTATCGGCTAACAGCTCAAGAATACCAATAATCACATTTAATGGCGTTCGTACTTCGTGACTTACTGTCGCTAAAAATTGACTCTTCGCTTTGTTAGCCTTTTCAGCTAACCGTTTTGCTTCGATCAATTCGATTTCCTTGCGTTTTAAGTCGGTTATATCAACCCTAAGACCGACGCAGCCTCCTCCGCGAATTGGGCGCTCTATTTGTTTTATCCACCGTCCATCACTCAGCTCTTGTTCTGATTCGATTTTCTTGATATTTCTTAACTTTAAGCGATGCTGCACAAACTCTTCTTCAGAGATATTATCTTCAACTTTAAATTGCTGATTGCGAAAACCATATCGAATCATTTGCTCAAATGAGTTACCCGGTTTAATCACTGGAGTGGATTTATTATAAATATTTAAGTAATTCGAATTGCAAGCGATCAGCTTGTCTTCCTTGTCAAAAATAACAAAGCCATCGGACATTGATTCAATCGCGTTTTTAAATGAATTTTCCGATTCAATTAACTGGCGACGTATTTGAAACGCTAAACGCCTCAGCTTGATCGGTGAAATTAATATACTGTAAACCCCAAACCAAATCAGCAATGCCACGGCGTAAGGAATCATATTTTGGGTAACGGATTTGTGTTCTGGAATAAGATCGGCAATCGCGACTTGCCAAGTATTTCCTGGGAGAGTGATCACCGAAGAAGAATGACTTGCATCAAAAATTTTACGCGTTCCTAAAAATGGCTCGAGTGCAGTTTCAGAGGTCACGTCTCGAATAGCAATATCAAAACCTGATAATGATTGATCGATTAAATTTAAAAACCGATCATAATCAATTAAAACGGTAGCAAACCCCCAAAATATTTCTGTACGCTCATTTGATTGTTGAAATATAGGGTAGCGCGCAATTAAGGCTTTGCCTCCTTGAATGAGTTTAATGGGCCTTGTGACCCAAATGGTTCGATTGTGAATGGCGGCTTCCGCTTGTTTTCGACGTGCTTCGTCAGCTAACAAATCATGACCAATCGCTTTTTCATTACCTTTCAATGGCCACACGTAGGTAACCACGCCATTAGGCGCCAGTTGCAAACTACGAATTGCTGGGTCATCAATCTTGAATTTCTCAATGTATTGTTCAAATGAGGCTTGGCTAATACGGGGTTCAAAATGTGCAATAGCTGCCAGGTTTTTAGCTAAAAAGATCCGTTTATTCAATTCCATCTCTATGGTCGCTCTTACCTGCGATAATTGAGACTGGGCTATATTTTTCTTTTGCTCATTCTCAGCATTCAGTTTTGATTGAATCAGTGAGCCTACAAAAATAAAACTGATAATGGCTGGAATGAATGAAATGATCAGCACCATAAAACGGCATTGAATTAAGTTTTTACACCATCGACCGAACGAACTTCTCGTAGCATCCGAATTTTCCCTTTTGTCAAAAGGAGTCAAATAGCCATTTTCAGAAGTTATCTGCTCTTTCTGTTCGCTATTTTTGCGAGATGAGCTTGGTTTAGAGGTGGC
>JBFHSP010000135.1:0-7981 GCA_041591085.1 Kangiellaceae bacterium
ATTTGAACAAATTAAATCAATTGCTGATAGCTCGGCCGTTCCGGTGTTAGGAATTACTGGAACCGGTGGTGCGGGTAAATCGTCTTTGGTGGATGAATTGGTTCGCCGCTTTTTATTAGATTTTGAAGATAAATCCATCGCAATAATTTCGGTTGATCCTTCTAAGCGTAAAACCGGTGGCGCGTTATTGGGCGACCGCATTCGCATGAATGCGATAAACGATTCGCGTGTATACATGCGCTCACTTGCAACCCGGCAGTCCAACTTGGCTTTATCGCCTCATGTCCAAGACGCGGTCAATGTAGTTAAAGCGGCTGGTTTTGATCTGGTTGTTTTAGAAACTTCAGGTATTGGTCAGTCGGATACTGAAATTGTAGAACACTCTAATCTATCGATGTATGTGATGACGCCAGAGTTTGGCGCTGCTACCCAGCTTGAAAAAATAGATATGCTCGATTTTGCCGATATCGTTTCTATCAATAAATTTGATAAGCGTGGAGCACTTGATGCGCTTCGTGATGTGAAAAAACAGTACCAGCGTAATAATCAGTTGTTCGATCAGAATGTTGATGACATGCCTATTTTTGGCACTATTGCCAGTCAGTTTAATGACCCGGGTACTAATGCTTTGTATCGTGCCATTATGGATAAGTTGGTTGCACGAACCGGTGCTGATTTAACCTCGAATTTTGTTGTTACCGATGAAATGTCAGAAAAGATTTATATCATTCCGCCCAAACGTACTCGCTACTTGGCTGAAATTGCTGATACCAATCGTAAATACGATCAATGGGTGAATGAGCAAGCCGATGTGGCTGAGCAAATGTATAATTTGCAACAATCAATTAAATCAGTAACCGCTAATGCCAACGATCAAGTGATTGATGCGTTGCAATCAACCCATGAAAAAATTGCGATTAAGTTAGACGGTGCGAATCGTCAAATGCTCGAAAATTGGGAGCAGAAAAAATCACAATATTTAGATGATGAATTTGTTTATCAAGTTCGCGGCAAAGATATTAAAGTACAAACCAAAGAGTTATCTCTTTCGCACAACAAAATCCCTAAAATTTCGGTTCCTAAATACCGCAGTTGGGGTGATATTTTAAAGTGGAATTTACAAGAAAATTTCCCAGGTGAGTTTCCTTACACGGCAGGGGTGTTTCCATTTAAACGCGAAGGTGAAGACCCAACTCGTATGTTTGCAGGTGAAGGCGGCCCAGAACGAACCAATCGTCGTTTTCACTATGTGTCATTAGGTATGCCAGCTAAGCGGTTATCAACCGCGTTTGACTCGGTTACGTTATACGGAGAAGACCCCGATTTTCGTCCAGATATTTACGGGAAAATTGGTAACTCCGGTGTGTCTATATGCTGCTTAGACGATGCTAAAAAGCTGTATTCAGGATTTAATTTAGCTGATCCTAAAACTTCGGTTTCAATGACCATTAATGGCCCTGCACCGATGTTGGTTGGCTTTTTTATGAATGCTGCTATCGATCAGCAATGTGAACTCTATATTAAAGAAAATAATCTTGAGTCAGATGTAAAAGCAAAAATCGAAAAAATTTATGCAGCGAAAGGGCAACCGGTTCCCACTTATCAAGGTGAGTTGCCAAAAGGAAACGATGGTCTTGGTTTGATGTTGCTGGGCGTTACTGGTGATCAAGTTTTACCATTAGATGTTTATAATAAAATTAAAGCTGAAACCTTAACGGCTGTTCGCGGTACTGTTCAGGCGGATATTTTAAAAGAAGACCAAGCACAAAATACTTGTATTTTTTCTACTGAATTTGCGCTGCGTTTAATGGGTGATGTTCAGGAATATTTTATTAATAATAATGTTCGTAATTTCTACTCGGTGTCTATTTCTGGTTATCACATTGCCGAAGCCGGAGCGAATCCTATTTCCCAGTTAGCCTTTACTTTAGCTAATGGATTTACCTTTATTGAGTATTACATTGCTCGTGGTATGGATATCAACAAATTTGCACCGAATTTTTCATTCTTCTTCTCAAATGGAATGGACCCAGAGTATGCAGTAATGGGGCGAGTAGCTCGTAGAATTTGGGCAAAAGCTTTAAAGCATTTATACAAAGCCGATGCGCGCTCACAAATGCTTAAATACCACATTCAAACTTCGGGTCGGTCATTGCATGCTCAAGAAATTGACTTTAATGACATTAGAACAACCCTACAAGCACTATATGCGATTTACGATAACTGTAATTCGCTACATACCAATGCGTATGATGAAGCGATTACAACGCCAACCGAAGAATCGGTTCGCCGCGCAATGGCCATTCAGTTAATCATTAATCGAGAATTGGGCCTTGCCAAAAATCAAAACCCACTACAAGGTGCGTTTATTATTGAGGAATTGACCGATTTAGTTGAAGAAGCAGTGTTGGGTGAGTTTGAAAGAATTTCTGAACGTGGTGGCGTGCTAGGCGCAATGGAAACCATGTACCAACGTTCAAAAATTCAGGAAGAATCATTGTATTATGAAACGCTGAAACATACGGGTGAGCTACCCATTATTGGTGTGAATACGTTCTTGAGCTCTCAAGGTTCACCAACTAATATTCCACAAGAAGTTATTCGTTCAACCAAAGAAGAGCGTGAATATCAAATAAATGTGGTACATACGCAACATGAGCGATTCAGTGCTGAAGCGCAACAGGCGTTGAATGCAGTACAACAAGCGGCACTCAAAAATCAAAATGTGTTTGCACAAATTATGGAAGCTGCTAAGTATTGTACTCTTGGTCAAATTTCGGGTGCTTTGTATCAGGTCGGCGGCCAGTATCGACGCAATATGTAAGCGACACTTTTTTAAAGCGATAAAATCGAATAAGGCGGTTAAAGAGACCGCCTTATTTTTAAATTTTTGTTGGAGATAAAACAATGAAGAGAATGATCCAAGTTTTCAGTTTGGTAATAACCAGTTTTTTTATTACTAATTGCGCAACCTTGAATCAAGATGAATGTCGCACAGCCGATTGGCGTAGTATTGGTTTTGAAGATGGCAGTCGAGGCTATTCTTCACAACGAATTGCAGATCATCGCCAAGCGTGTGCTGAATATGGCATTACACCTATTTTAGATTGGTACTTAGAAGGCCATCAAAAAGGTGTGCGCCAATATTGTGTGCCCAGCAACGGCTTTGCTTTAGGGCGAAGAGGTGGCTCTTATAACAACTTATGCCCAAGCGATTTAGAGGTGAGTTTTCTTGATGCTTTTAATCAAGGCCGTAAAGTAAAAGCGTTAGAGAGCGAGCTTGCGGATATGGATAGAGAGTTTCATCGACTTGAAGATGAATTAGAAGCACTTAAAGCGGATATTGATAAAAATGAAGCGATGATTGTTTCTGATGCTACTTCGCCTAACTTACGCCGAGAACTTTTAGAACAAAATAAAAAGCTTGAAGAACTTATTGGTGAAAAATATTTTATTCTTGAACGATTACAGCGACAAATGGATTCTTTAAGACGAAGCATTGAGCGTGAAACGCGGTTTTAGTTTTTTGTGAGTAACAAGTTAAATATTCCGTATTATTTATTGTCCGGTAAATGAATGTGAAATAGGCAAAAATATAATTGAGGTTATAAAAAGCCAAGAAAATATGGCGGCTAAAATAAATCGAGTACCTCTATTAATGGTTTGAAACCATGAAAGCAGATAAACGTTTTTGATTGCCACTAAAATAAAAGTGATGGCTCCAATTCCAAGTAATCCCAGCGCAACAAAATATAAAGTTTCTCCCAAAGAAAAAGAAGGGAAAATCCACTTAAACAACACAAGATTAATGGTGTAGAACGTGGCAAGGGATAACCACAAATGACAACAAAAAATGCAATGCACAATATAAGACCGCTTTTTATCAATGATATCAGCGGCAATGGCAATAGAGGGAATAAATAATACAATACAAAATTGAATGGTTACATCGTACCAATGATTTTGTGTAAACTCAGAGTGATCTCCTGCTAGACCTTCAAATAACCCGGAAATAAAACTCGAATGTTCAGGCGTTAAGAATTGAATTGCCGCTAAAACAAATGACCAAAAAATATAAAACCGGATCGGTGTGATATAACTTTGTTGCTTACCTTTGACCCATTCTAACGTAAGCTTTCCTGGGAAAAACAAACCGTAAATGGAGTGCAAAAGTTTACTATCAAAAGCTATGTAATCATCCCAAATTAATTTTAACCATTCACGGGTGCTCGGTTCGGTTGCACGATCACGTTGTCCACAAGCGCTGCAAAATGGCCCTTGTAAAGTCGCTTCACAATTTAAACATTGATTCATTTTAATAATCTAAAAAAGTTAAAAGCTCAAAAGAAAACTTTTGAGCTTGTTCAATCACAAAATAATCTATTGATATCCAATCATCACTGCTACAACTAAACTGATGCTGCCAGCAATTAAAAGCTTAACCATTAATGGAGCAATAAATTTAAACCATTTGTTATAGGGTATGCCGCACATGCCTAAAATACCCATCAATACCGCATTGGTCGGAACAATCATATTCATAAAACCATCACCCATTTGATAAGCCAGTACGGCAACTTGGCGCGATACACCAACAATATCGGCAATGGGTGCCATAATCGGCATGGTCACATAAGCTTGGCCTGAACCCGATGGAATAAAGAAATTCAAAATGCTCTGGATAATGAGCATTCCCACCGCTGACACTTCTGCGCCCACTTCACTCAGTGGAATGGCTAAGCCATTGACTACCGTATGTAACACTTGGGCATCGCTGAGTAATAGTTCAATCGATCGCGCAAAGCCAATTAAAAGGGCAGTACCGGTAAGTTCAGCAGCTCCGGTTGTAAATGTTTTGGCGGCATTATCAAAACCGGTGCCTGCAATAATGGTGGTGATAATGGCGGTTACAAAGAAAATGGCGCCCAGTTCAATAAAGTACCATTCGAATTTTGCAATGCCGACAACCATCACAACCAAGGCGGTTAATGTGAGCCATAAAATCGCGCTGCGGCGCGCGGTCATTGCCGGGTACTCAGTCGCAGCTGGTGGCTGCGCTTCAGGTACATCGTAAACCAAGCTGTTTTTCGGATCGGCCTGAACGCCTTTAGCGTATTGCCATAAGTGATGAAAACCAATCGCTAAAAAGGGCACAAACAAAGCCGCGCGGTATTCCCAACCCGAAGTAGGTTGAACTTCGGCTACGCCCTGAGCGACCAATACCGTAAATGGATTAAGCATGGCGGTTCCGTATCCAATACCATAACCAATTACCATTGAGCCCACTGCTGCAACTGTATCCATTTTTAAGGCAACACAAAGGGTAATTAATATCAGCACCAGTGGAATGTATTCTTCGGCCATACCAATGGTGGAAGAGCCGGCCATAAAAGCAAACATGCTCATAAACAATAAAAGAGCAGGGCGATGCGCAAATCGATTCAACACTTTGCCGAGCATGGCGTCAATGGCGCCGGATTCCCGCAGTACTGCAATCGAACCCCCAATTAAAAATAAGAAAAAGATAATCCCTTGGGCTTCAGCTAAAGCTCTTGGAATAACGGTAAATAGATTCCAAATCGGTAAGTGGGTTTGTTGTTCAAGTACCTTGTAGGTACCCGGTATCACCGTGGCATGCCCCTGAGAGCCATCGGTCATATCAAATTGACCTGCTGGCAAAATCCAAGTGAGGATATAGGCAAAAATCATCATGCCAAACAGTAATACTAGGGTGTGAGGAACCTTAAACGATTTCATAGTCAGTCCATTTTACTTTTTCTCGAAGTGCGAGAATTTTATCGTGTTTTTAAAATAAAAAAACCCGGCAAATTGCCGGGTTTTAACTAAAACTTAAAAATTAAGCGCCTTCTTTTGCTGCTTCCATTTCTTGAGCTAAGGCTTTATCAAATTTTTCTTCATGCATCACCGGACCTTCGGCGCCATGCATCCAATAAACAAGCTTATTGGCCATTAAGAATAAAATGACTCCAGATATAACCGCCGTGATTGCAATGCCACCAAAAATACTTAAGGCATTCGCAGTTTGCTGCTCTACATCACCGTGACCAATGAATGAGCCTACAAAACCGGCAACATAATTGGCTAAACCAGTATAGAAGAACCAAACGCCCATAAAGAGAGAGGCTAAGCGGAGAGGAGCAAGTTTAGTAACCATTGACAGACCGATTGGACTTAAACACAGCTCACCCATGGTATGGAAGAAATAAGCTCCTACCAACCACCACATGCTGGTTTTGATGGATGTGTCACCACCTTGTTGTAATACGGCACCAACCATGAATAGAAATCCAACTGCTAATAACACTAAGCCCATCGCGAACTTAGTTGGCGAAGTCGGTTCTTGAGGCCCCATTTTTATCCAAAGTGCTGCGATAACCGGAGCAAAGATAACAATAAATAATGGATTCAGTGATTGGAACCAAGTTGTTGGAACTTCAAACGATCCCATCATTCTATCGGTAAAATTATTTGCGTAAATGTTCATTAGTCCGCCAGCTTGTTCAAAGCCTGCCCAGAAAATAATGGTGAATACGCCCATAATCATAATAACTTTAATGCGATCAAACTCTTCTTTGGTGAGCGGTTGTTTTGCAGCTTGATCCGCTTGCATGGCTTTACTGCGCTTAGCCGCTGGCTCAACACCAATATCACCTAGTAATTTGCGCGCGTACATTAATTGAATGACTAATGACAAAATCATGCCGATACCAGCACAGATAAAGCCAGCTTGATAGTTACCATCAAAATAAGCCACTACAGAGCCTACAACAATACCGGAGAGGAATGCGCCAACATTGATACCCATGTAGAAAATGGTAAATGCGCCATCTCGTCTGTGATCACCTTCATTATATAAATCGCCTACCATGGTAGAAATATTCGGTTTGAATAAACCATTACCACAAACCAGCAGTATTAAACCTAAATAGAAAGCTTCTGTTTCCATGCCAGGTACCCAAGCATGGGGTGTTCCTAGCATAAACTGGCCTGCGGCCATTAGGGTGCCACCGATAATGATGGCTTTTCGTTGACCAATAACGTTGTCAGCTAACCATCCACCAATGAGAGGGGTTAGGTACACCGCCATGGTAAATGTACCATATAGTTTTAATGCGTCAGCTTGGCTCCAACCTAAACCAAAACCACCTTGTTCGGCGACTCGGTCAACTAAATAAAGTACTAAAATTGCACGCATGGCGTAGTAACTGAAACGCTCCCACAGCTCGGTGCCAAATAACAGGAAGAGTCCTTTCGGATGCCCTAGAAACTCTCCTTTTGGAATGTTCATATTCATGTTCATAAATCTCCAACAGTCTTGTAATTGTGCGCTGCATAAAGCAGCTTTTACCCCTAAACGGCTCGTTATAACCTTTATTTAAAGTCGGTACAAGATTGACGATATGAGAAAAGTGTGCATTTTTAGTAATTTGTCCAAATTACCTCTAAAAACCGCACTGATCCGAGCAATCAATGCGTGTAAGCAGGAATTTGAGAGTAAGTTTTAATAACCAAGAGTTAAACGATAACCTGTGAATAATCCTTTATAAATAGCTTAATGCTCGAAAAAAATTAAAAAAACGGATTAAAAATTGTTAGTTTTATAAGGGTTTTAAGCCTAGAGCTTTTCTTACCGCGTTTTCTAATTCTTTACTGTTCGGATCGGACAATTGCAGGTAATCGCTCCAAATATTGTTTTTAGTGAGTACGCCAATAGTGGGAGTGGCCATAACGCCATAATCGTTTTTAAGGGAGTCGCCCTCTAAAAGTACGGTAAAGCTGTAGCCGTATTTTTCAATGTAGGCTTTCGGATCGTCATCTTCCATTACATTAACCGCAAACACTGTTAGCCCTTGATCTTTATAGGTTTGATGCAATCGCTCAACACCCGGAAGCAGCTTTTTACAATAGGGGCACCAAGTAGCCCAAAATACTAAAAGCACCGCTTGATCTTTATAGTTGG
>JBFHSP010000136.1:0-7943 GCA_041591085.1 Kangiellaceae bacterium
CAAAAGGAGGAGGAGGCTAGATCAAACGCTTCGGGATGATTTACGCCATAGTTAGCCAAGAATGAAGCTAAAAAAATACCTATGAGTGACGACCAGCCCCAGATAAGATAGATTGCCAAAGCAACTCCAGCAGCCGGCCATATTGGACTGGCAAATCCTGGCGGTAATGCAAAATAGAGCCCCAGTTTTGCAAATATAAAATAACCAATAAACCCCAATGTGACGGGCAGGCTGTGGTGAACGAGTTTATTCAATCAAAAACATCATTTTTATTATTGATAAATGAAATATAGCAGCTTTTTCGAACTCTGGTTGAATTGATAGACCTTATTAAAAAGGGTTGAAAAATAGTAGGTTATACAACTGAGTGCTTTAATTGGTTATTCTGATTGGCCTCTGTTACATTGGACAAAGTATATTAAAACAAGGGAAGCTTAATGCGTTCATTGAGATATTTAAGCATGATAATGGGATGGCTTATCTTTAGTTGCGCCAATGTCGCTTTGGCTAATTCAGAAAAAGTAAAGAGTAGTGTTAAAGTCATTCACGCGGGAAAGTTGTTAAACGTTGAATCAGGCAATTTATTAGAACAGGTTTCCATAGTGGTTAAAGATAACAAAATTGAGTCTATCGAGAAGGGCTTTATTACTGGTGACAATATCATCGATTTATCGGATTCTACCGTTTTGCCTGGTTTTATGGATATGCACACCCATTTAATGCTTGAGATCACCCCGCAATCTTATACGGAACAGTTCTTTAGGGAAGAGTCCTATTACGCGATAAAGGCAACGGTCAATGCCCAAAAAACGTTGGATGCTGGGTTTACTACAGTACGCGACTTAGGTTCTGATCCAAAAGTGACTCGTGAGTTACAAAGAGCCATTAATAATGGCCTAATTCCTGGTCCTAGAATTTACAACGCCGGTAAGAGTATTGGCACAACTGGTGGCCATGTCGATCCTACCAATGGGGTTAACGAAGAGCTTATGAAAGATCCTGGCCCAAAAGAAGGGGTTATCAATGGGCCTGCCGATGCATATAAAGCCGTACGTCAACGTTATAAAGAAGGCGCTGATGTGATTAAGCTTGCGGTAACTGGTGGTGTGTTGAGTTTGGCGAAGTCGGGCGATAATCCTCAGTTTACCGACGAAGAACTTGCTGCCATTATGGCCGCAGCAAATGATTATAATTTTGTGGTAGCCGTGCACGCTCACGGCACCGAAGGAATGAAGCGAGCTATCAAAGCGGGTGTACATTCGGTAGAACACGGTACCTATATGGATGATGAAGCCATGCGACTGATGAAAAAAATGGGAACCTACTATGTACCTACAATCACCGCAGGAAAGTGGGTTGAAGAACAAGCTGAAACTTACCCTAAAGTCGTGCAGCCAAAAGCAAAAGCGGTTGGGCCTCAAATCCAAAAAACTTTTGAAAAGGCGCATAACAAAGGTGTGAAAATTGCGTTTGGTACCGATGCAGGCGTATTTCCGCATGGACTTAATGCACGAGAGTTTATTTATATGGTTGAAGCGGGTATGACTCCGCTTCAAGCCATCCAGTCGGCTACGTTAGAAACAGCGAAGCTGCTACGAATAGAGAAAGAATTAGGTAGTATTAAGGCCGGTAAACTTGCCGATATAATTGCAGTAAAGGGTGATCCGCTTAATGATGTAAGCGTATTACAGAAGGTCACTTTCGTGATGAAAGATGGCCAAATAGTTAAACAGTTGTAAAAATAAAACGATCTCACATTAACCTTTAAAACAGAGGAACACTTCATGATTAAAGTAGGCGATAAACTTCCCTCCGCAAGTTTTCAATTATTAACCAAAGACGGAGCATCCAATCCAACCACCGAAGAATTATTCAGTGGTAAAAAGGTTGTATTATTTGCTGTGCCGGGAGCATTTACACCCACCTGTTCGGTCTCACATTTACCGGGTTTCGTGGTTTTAGCAGATAAAATCAAGGCCAAAGGCGTTGATTCGATCATTTGTTTAGCGGTGAACGATTCATTTGTAATGAAAGCGTGGGGTGAAGCCAACAATGCAGAAGATATCATTATGCTGGCCGATGGCGGGGCTGCGTTTTCTAAAGCAATAGGTCTTGCTATGGAAACCGGTGACTTCGGCGGAACACGTTCACAACGTTATTCTATGATTGTTGACAATGGCGTGGTGACGCATTTAAACGTGGAACAACCTAAACAATTTGAGGCCTCAACAGCTGAAGTGATTATGACTCAACTGTAATAGTAACTTATTGAATTAATAACGGAATTCTTGTGAAAGATTCACGCGTTGAATTAACCATAGTCGATGGGGTTGCAAAGGTTGTTTTAAACCGACCGGATAAACTTAATGCCATGGATATGGCTATGTTTTATCAACTGCTTGAAACGCAAAAACTTGTCGCAAAAAATAAACACGTGCGGGTGGTTATTTTGTCGGGTCGAGGTCAGGACTTCTGTTCTGGCCTTGACGTGAAAGAGGTACTGAGTAAACCAAGTAACGGATTACGGTTGTTGTTTAAGTGGTTGCTGGGTAACGCCAATAAAGCCCAGCTTATAGCTGTAGGCTGGCGCCGTTTAAAAGTGCCAGTGATTGCCGCCATTCATGGTCGTTGTTGGGGGGGAGGGATGCAACTCGTTTTGGGGGCTGATTTTAGAATTTGCTCACAAAACGCATCGTTAGCCATTATGGAAAATAAGTGGGGAATGATACCGGATATGGGTGGCAGCTTAAGTTTGCCAGAAATTATGCCAATGGATCAGGCAATGAAACTCACTATGCTTGCCGAACCTATATCGGCACAAGAAGCGCTTGAATTAGAGCTGATTACGGAATGTGTTGAAGATCCTATAAAACGATCACAAGAATTAGCCGAGCAGCTAAAAACTCGCTCACCCGATGCAATTACTAACATCAAAAAGTTGTATCAAAACGCTTGGCATCATCACGACAGGAAACTGTTAGCGTTAGAAACCAAATTACAGATAAAAACCTTATTAGGGAAAAACCAAAAAATTGCCGTTAAACGTAATTTATCCGGTGATGATATTCCATGGAAGCTGTGATTTTACAAAGTTCAGTCTAATAAAGGATTAAACATTAACCCAAGTTCAGGTTATTTGGTAATAGCAGAATCTTTTCCTTGAACTTGAGATATTATTTTTTCGGTAACTTGATTGTTGAAATCCTGAATAATTATCTGTGAACGAAAAAGCTCATAAATTTCAATGATGACGATTACTCCGGCAATCAAAAATCCAATGCTCGCTCCGTTGATTGCTAACAGAATGCCCATGATAAAAACCAAAAGTTCAATAAGGGCTCGCAGCCACTTCCCAAGATAAATATGATGAAGCCCTGCGACTAATGCATAATTTAAAGCCGCATAGGTGTCGGGATCTTTAAGTTGTTGGTTACATAAGCCAAATATTTGTTTTCTGGTGGCATCAGGCAGCCCTCGAATTGCTACTCTTAATGCCTCTTCCTTCTCAACAACTTCTTGTTTATCGATAAAGTACGACATAAATTTATCCTTTTTTATCTAGAACTTCAGGGACCGGATCTGAAATACGATGGGCAAGATCTGGGCAGTTGCACCTTTTAATTCTATTAATGCCCAGCTTAACTCCTTGCCAAGTCCCATACCGAGAGATTGCTTGCTTGGCGTATTCAGAGCAAGTAGGTTCAAAGTTACAATCTACAAGGAGGGCGTTTCCGCCCCCGTGTGCTTGATAACGATTAATTAGATTGATGAGAATACGTTTTAACATCGAGTAATTTAACGACCAAGCGTTACGATCATCGCTTCACGTGTCCAAAACAACCAAAACCGCTTGTTTTCCAGCACTTGGAAAACGACTTGCCAACCGTCGGCTGCTTGTTCATTTAATACGGTCTCAACTTTTTTCAGTGGCAAGCCAGAAGCTCCTAATAAAATAGTGCCACAACCACCTTCAGCAATATGAATCACCTTATATTCTTTAAATCCAGACATTGTATGTTCCTTAACTTATTGTTTATATTATAAAAATCATTCTGTGTTGCTAAGTATGCCTTTTAATTCCCGAAAGTAAAGTCTCTCGTTTAAAAGCTATACTGAACGAATGTAAAAGCGAAAAAGGTTCTATCGTCTATTTTATCCAGATTAACATTAGGGAGAAGCCGATTGTTTAGCATTGGTTATACTCGGATTTAACTAGGTAAAACCATCTTTTTAGATTAGAATACGCGGTTTTTCGCGAACAGATGCAAGAGGTTTAAGTCGAATTCGCTGTTTGATAGAAGTTTGACTTAATGCGTCCGGGAGACACTAACATGACCAATAAAACGCAGCCTAGCAAGCCTATGGTAGGCATCATAATGGGATCTCGCTCTGACTGGGAAACTATGTCACAAGCAAGCGATGTGCTTGAACAACTCGGCGTTTCATTTGAAACCGAGGTGGTTTCTGCACATCGAACCCCAGACAAGTTATTTTCCTATGCCGAATCGGCCGATGGTCGAGGCATTGAAGTGATTATTGCCGGTGCAGGTGGTGCCGCTCATTTACCAGGTATGGTGGCTGCCAAAACTCATTTACCAGTACTCGGTGTTCCGGTTCAGTCTAAAGCCTTAAATGGGATGGACTCGTTGTTATCTATTGTACAAATGCCCAAAGGCATTCCTGTCGGCACATTGGCCATTGGTAAAGCCGGCGCTGCGAATGCTGCATTACTAGCCGCATCAATGCTTGGCAATAAATACCCTGAAATTAAACAAGCGCTAATCGCTTTTAGAAATAACCAAACAGAGACAGTATTGGCCGATCCAGATCCGAGCGTATAATCTAGAACAGTTTATTTAAGGTGTGTTTTATGAGTCAAATTGGTGTGTTAGGTGCGGGTCAATTAGCTAAGATGTTGGCTCAAGCAGGTGAAAAGCTTGGCATTAAGCTTTCTTTTTTAGCTCCTGAAGCGGATTCCTGTGCTGCACCGCTCGGTCATTTGATTTGTGCCGATTACACGGATGAAAATGCTCTTAAACAGCTGCAAAATGAGACCGAAGCGGTTACCTTTGAATTTGAAAACGTCGCGTTAAGCGCTGTAGAGTATTTGGAGCAGCACGGTACGGTTTACCCATGTGCAGATGCGCTTCGGGTAGCTAGAGATCGATTACTTGAAAAGACCATGTTTCAAGAGCTTGGAATTGAGACACCAAAGTTTGCAGCGGTTGATTCATTAAGTGACTTAGAAAAAGCGGTTGAATTAATTGGTTTGCCTGCAATTTTAAAAACCAGAACCCAAGGATACGATGGCAAGGGACAAGCTGTTTTAAGAGCTAATCAAGATTTAGCGATTGGCTGGGAATCTATTGGTAAAGTACCTGCTATTTTAGAGTCTATGGTACCGTTTGAGCGGGAAATCTCAGTAATCGCTACGCGGGCGGCTAATGGTGAGTGCAAGGTATTTCCAATTAGTGAAAACATTCATAGAGAAGGAATTTTAAGATTGTCGCTCAGTCGAGAGGCCGATCCTAAACAAGCAATGGCAGCTGAGTACGCTCAAAAAGTGATGAATAAGTTTGCTTATGTTGGCACTATGGCTTTTGAGTTATTTGTAGTTGGCGATCACCTATACGCCAATGAAATTGCGCCTAGAGTCCATAACTCAGGTCACTGGACCATTGAAGCTTGTGTTGCGTCGCAATTTGAAAACCATTTACGCGCAGTGGCAGGTTTAGACATTGTTGAGCCTGTACTAAAAAGTAAAGCGGCTATGATTAATACCATTGGTTTTGAACCGGATTTATCGAATTTCGAAAATCATCCGAATGTTTATATTCATCGTTACGGAAAAGCCGAGCGTGCCGGAAGAAAAATTGGTCATATCACGGTATTAAAAAATGAATTGTCGGAAAACGACTTTAGTCAGCTCGTTAACAACATTCTTTTAATACATGATGAACATGAAATTGCGGCATCCCTTTATAGCGGGCAATAAATGAAGTTGGTTAAATACTTTGTAGGTTCGCTTATCATCAGTTTTGGTGTTTTGATGCTTTTGGCCATAGTGTTAAAAGCAGTAGAATTCTCTCTTCCTGAAGTCATTGCATCAAATTTATTGTGGATTTGGATTGGATTAGCACTTGTGATTTCACCTTTTGCTAAAAACTTTATCAGAGTCGAATAATGACTACTAATAAGCATTGTGTGCCTCTTATCATCGCATCCAGACTACTTAACCTGAACTAGAGATAGCAATAGTCTTTCAGTCGAGCTATTTTCATGTCGGAAAGAACAAGTTTTTAGTAATTGAAAAGCAAATTCTGTTTTATCCTCTAAACCCAAACCTCCTGATTGAGCTCAGAAAACAATCAATCTCCAAATGAGATAAGTTAAAAAATTGGCCGTTAAAGCGGCATAATTATAAAAAATCAACTATAAGTTCTATTAGTTCTGCAACATCTGTCGAAGTCGCTTGGATAAACTATGGAACAAGAAAACCAAAACTGTACTGCTCCTCAACAACCAAAAGCCTCATTGGACGAAATGTTCGACTTATACCAGTTTACCAGAGCTCTTAACTTAGAAACTGCGACTATTGATGAAGTTGCTCAGTTTATGGAAGGAGTAGTCAAGCTCTTTCCTAGCCAAGGATGGGTATTGATCAACAATCAAAACTCTATGGCTGATGTCAACCTGTATACGCGAGATGCTCAATGGCAAGTTGCAAAAGAAGAATTGATGGATATTCTTCCTCTTTACTTTTTTACCGAGGACATTGAAGAGATTTCTAATGACAGCTTGGTTAATTTGTTAGCTTCCAATACAAATAGTGATTTAGGCGCTGAGGAACTATCAGCTTTAAAAGCATTAGTATGCCATTTTGAAATGGGCCATCATGACACCCTCATTATGATTTTTTATTTCACGGCCGCAGATAATCAAGTGCCGCTTAAAATTCAGAGTTTAAATGAGGTTGCTCAATTTTTACGACTTTTTATTAAATCAATAAAGAAAGGTGCTGAAGTTAGTGATCTTCTGACCGAAAATCGAATACTAAAAAAACGTCAAAATACCTGGATTGAAGCGCTGGATTTAATAAATCGATCGCAATTTGAAAATGCAGATGCCAACATTGGCGAATTTTATTACGGCGTATCTTTTCAATTAAAAGTGTTAACGCATGGTGAATTTACTGGCTTGCTGAGTTTAAGTTCTAGCATTTCGGGTGAATCAGAAACCTCCAAAAATACGGGGGAAATGCCGTTAGAATTAGCCGATAAGATCAAAAATGCAGAGATTTTAGCCAGTACTGAAATTGGTCAAAAGGCCACTGATTTTGTTAAGGAAGCAAAAAAAGAACTGAGTAGTTATCAATGGAATGCCAAGTCTTATCAATTATGGAATATATCGTCAGAGCGTGCCAACGATTTTAAACAAGTGCTTTTATATCCTGTTTTTATCAATGAAGATCTTTCCGGCATTTTTATCAGTGCTCGCAAGGATGAATTTTCTCAAGACGACATCTTAATTGGTCAACTGTTTATTGATGGTATTGAAAAGTTGATTGAAAGACGATGGTTTGTGAGTCATTTGCAGCAAGCAAATGAGGAAGTAGCAGAACAAAATAAGCATTTGGAAGACTTAGTAGTTCAATTGAAAAATGCGCAGGACCAAATGCTTCAGTCGGAAAAACTAGCATCTATCGGACAATTAGCGGCTGGAGTTGCCCACGAAATCAATAATCCCATTGGATATGTTGGTTCCAACATAAGTAATTTAAAAACATATGTTGAAGATCTTTTTTCCATAATCGATGCTTATGAAAATCATGAAACAGAATTGAGTGAGTCGACAAAAGCCGAAATGGCCAAATTAAAAAAACAAATGGACTTGGAATTCTTAAAAGAAGATTTAGAGGCTTTAATTAATGAGTCGATTGAAGG
>JBFHSP010000137.1:0-7929 GCA_041591085.1 Kangiellaceae bacterium
CAGATTCTAAAACTTGCTTTTGTATTTTCCATCCACGGATCATCACATCCATATCATCTTGATGGTCAAAAAAGTTAGGGTCAATTAAAGGCGCTATCATAGGATCATTTTTACCAATTTTAACCGTGCCTCGGCTTTTTGGTCTTAACACGGTAATGTGACTTGAATAACCATGCCCTAAATGCATTTTACGATTGTGATCATCAACTATACCTACTACAAAAATAATTTCTAAATCGGGTACTTCGATTGCGGGAGAGGATTTACAAAAACCAATACTTTCAGCATAGTTGCTCGCAATTTTGCCAGTGCGCTTTTTACGCCAATCAAAAATGGCTTTGGTTAATGTAAGCCCTCCTCTTATTGAAACCCCAAAGGTATCGGTGTCTGATCGCGTTCGATAAACGTGAACCAGATCAGGATGGTCTTGCAGATTTTCACCAACACCTGGCACATCAGCTACCACGTCAATCCCCAGCGTTTTTAAATACGCGCCATTACCAACACCAGAAAGCTGCAAAATTTGCGGACTGCCAAAAGCGCCTGCCGATAAAATAACTTCTGCTTTGGCAAAAATTTGTTTCTTTTCACCACTTTGAATGAACTCAACCCCAACGGCGGTTTTTCCTTCAAATAAAATCCGAGAAGTAACAGCTTGAGTGATGATCTGTAAATTAGGGCGTTTTAAATGAGGGGTTAAATAGGCTTTAGCAACGCTGCCCCGTTCGCCGTTGATCTGAGTCACTTGAGTTTGCATCACCCCAAATTGTTCAGCACCATTAATATCAGGATTAAAAGGAATGCCATTCTCTTTGCAAGCGTTAATAAATACTTGGTTCATGCTGCTTGGCGTTTTAAGCTCCGCTACATTTAAAGGCCCACCTTGGCCATGAAACTCATCTTGTATCCGCTCGTTGTTTTCACAGCGTTTAAAAATGGGCAAAACCTCCTCGTAACTCCATCCAGGATTTCCCAAACTTGCCCAATGATCATAATCCCACCGGTGACCGCGACAATACATCATGGCATTAATCGACGAGCTGCCACCTAATACCTTGCCTCGCGGTTGATAACCTACTCGTCCGTTTAAACCTTTTTGTGGCACGGTATTCAATGCCCAATTATGAAGCTTAGTAGGAAGAATGGCAGCAACACCCGTAGGAGCTTGAATAAAAATGCTGTCATCTTTTTTTCCGGCTTCGATCAAAATCACAGAAATGGATGGTTCTTCACTTAAACGTGACGCCATAACACATCCTGCTGAACCACCGCCCACCACAATGTAATCAACAGAGCTAGGGTACATTCGATCACCTATTTTTTTAGTTGCCCAGATCAAAACTGTGACTAATGTATCACATAAAGAGATGCAGATGGATGTAATTAGAACCAAACCAACGCCTAGAAAAAGGGCGTTAATTTTATTTGTTTTTGGAGCTTTTAAGCGGGTGAGCTACTAAAGAACCTTTTGCAATTTCTCCATAGGAAGTTGGACCCCTTTCTGGCGAATATCACGGTAAATACGTACAGCTTTCAATGTTTGTTGCTTGTCATCGAAAGGACCAAATGCCTCGCCATTATCATCTTCAAAGTACCACTGAGAGCGGCGGCAAAAGACCTTATTTGAACGATAATAAATGGCATAGCTCGGCACAGATGTTTCCATAAAATACCCTCAAATTGTCTAGCACGAGTATAAAACTTAGACGATCAAAATTAAAAAAGCGAGGGGCAAATGGTTAAATAATGATGACAATCACAAATGGGAATTAGAAATCTATTTGAGATGATAATCTAAGTGATTGATATGAAAAGAAACTGCATTAAAGTTGCAATTAATATGCTCTCGACAACTTTTTTGCACTAACCAACTGCCAATGATGGTGGGCCGGAGCTGATTACTGATAAGCCGAATGATTTAAGCTTTAGCTCTTAGGTTTATTAGTGATTTGAATAATCGGAAAGCGATTGACGCCAAAGTCGACTTCTTTAGTTATCAACTCATTGCCCTTAAAAATAACTTCAAAATCAATCGGATAAATTCTGTCACAGTTAGCTAAAATAGCCACTAGATGTTCACCAATTAAGGTTCTTTGTCCACTTGAAGTATTCTTAATGGTGAGTAACGCGTGTCGGTGCCCTCGTTCAGAACTCATCAGGGCGTAATTAACGATCTCAAAATCATTACTTCGTGCTACGACACTCTTTTCTTCTTCACAATAAACGGCTGTATTTTTAAATGGTGAGTCTTCAAAACGAAGACTTAATTCAGAATCTCTTTCAGAGGATACTGCTAAGAGAGAGAACAAAGTAACCGGTATTAGCAATAAAGAGGTTTTAACGCTCATTGAGACATCCTGTGAAACAACAACATAAATTAGTAGTCACTGTTTATCGAACAAAAGCACATTTGATCCAACCGAGTAGTTTGCTTTTCAGTTTAATTAACGAAGCAACATTGTCCATGTGTCTAGAGTCTAACTTTATAAAAAAAGCAGAACAAAAATTCATTACAGTTTTTTAATCTAACCAATATTCCGTATCAGGTTGGTCCTTAGTTAAATCATCATCTTTTGGTAGCGGTTGCCCTGTGTAGGCATGTAAAAATGCTTCACACAGAAGCTCACTATTAGTGGCATGACGCAAGTTATTCACCTGACGACGCGTTCTTTCATCAGTGAGTATTTTTAGAACCGTCAGCGGAATCGATACGGTTATTTTTTTCACTTCTTGGCTTTTCTTACCGTGTTCGGCATAAGGACAAACCGCTTCACCTTTGCGCTGCGTCATAAATTACCTCTTTTATTGTTCGCCCGCAGATCTTACCTAACTGGTCTTAACTGTCAATCAATCAGACAAATTTAGCCTTTTTTACATTTAGACGTCTTGACATCTAAAATATTAACCATATCATTTAGCCATCTATACGGCCATAAGACTTTCTAATACATAAATCATGAGCTCACATGCGCACTCACTAAAAACTGCCAATAATGAAGATTCGATAATCGACTCCTTGTTTACCCTCGCAAATCCTTTGAAACTGCTTCATGGTGGAGAAATTGCAAAGGCGCAAATAGCTTATTGCCTCTATGGCAACCGCAATTTGCCATGCTTGCTGGTATTAGGCGGCATTTCTGCAGGAAGACACATTGCCCATAAAACGGAGACTTTTGCTAGTGGTTGGTGGCAACAACATATTGGCCATGATCTTTCAAAATGGGCTGCTAATGAGAAGAGTCCTACCGATAATTTCGCTCAAGCGATCAATTTGGACGAATTTTGCGTCTTAAGCATCGATTACTTAGGGGGCAATGGCGAAAGTAGTGCTGTCGAAAAAGAATTAGCGATTGATACTCGTGATCAAGCCACTGCCATAGCAGCCTTAATTGCAGCGCTTAATTTAAAAAAACTCCATTCGGTGATAGGAAGCTCCTATGGCGGCATGGTCGCCCTGTCTCTTTTAGCGCATTTCCCAAAACTTTTCGCTCGAGGATTAATTATCAGTGCGGCCCACAAGGCGCACCCTGCCAGTACGGCATTACGCCATGTACAGAGGCAGATCATTGAACTAGCCGAACCACAAAAACTAAATCAAGCATTAGCATTGGCTCGTAGTTTAGCGATGCTGAGTTACCGCACTCCAACAGAGTTTGGCAAACGGTTTTCCGCGAACAATTCTTTTACAAATTCTTCGCTGCAATCGGACGTTTTAAATTATTTAAACGATCGCGGAGAAAAGTTTAGCCAACAGTTTAGATCCGAAGCTTTTTCCCAATTGTCGTTATCCACCGATCTACATTTTTGTAATCCTGCAAAAATCAGCGCTCAGTTAACGTGCGTTGCCGTCATTGAAGATCAATTAATTCCCTATGACACAATTCAAGAATTAGGTGAGTTATCAAACGGACATTTAGTCGCTATTTCATCAGTAACTGGCCACGACGCCTTTCTTACTGAATCAAAAAAAATTGCCCACATTCTTACTCATTTTTTACGCGAGAATCATCGCTCATCAAACACTAATAGGAGTCTTTTTTATGACTGTTGAAACTCTATTTCACTGTAATGTCGATTCAAAGGCTTCAAGAACAATGGCAGTGCAAGCGGGTATAGAAACCGATCCGACTTATGGCGCAATAACGCCTCCACTTTATTTATCGAGTAACTACAGCTTTAAAGGGTTCAACCAACCACGCCAATACGATTATTCGCGTTCAGGCAATCCCACTCGAGATTTATTGGCAAATGCGCTGGCTGAGCTTGAGCAAGGCGCAGGTGCTATGATTACTTCAACCGGTATGTCAGCAGTGTTACTAGCCATTAATTTATTAAAGGCTGGCGATTTATTAATTGCGCCACATGATTGTTACGGCGGCACATATCGATTGTTCCGCCACTTAGCTGACAAAGGGCAATTTCAATTGTTATTTGTTGATCAAAACGATCCGATTGCATTGGCAGACGCTTTCTCGCATCAACCGGCGATGATTTGGCTTGAAACACCTTCTAATCCATTGCTTCGAATTGTTGATATTCAGAAAATTAGTCAAAGAGCGCATAAGCAGAATTGTTTAGTGGTGGTTGATAACACGTTTCTTTCACCTATTTTGCAACAACCGATTACATTAGGTGCCGATCTCGTAATCCATTCGACCACAAAATATATTAATGGACATAGCGATGTTGTCGGTGGTGCGGTGGTTGCTAAAAACAATACGCTATTTGAATCGATAAAATGGTGGGCAAACTGTTTAGGCATAACCGCCAGTCCTTTTGATAGTTTTTTAACCCTGCGCGGCTTAAGAACCTTACATGCGCGCATTCGCTTACATCAAGAAAATACTCGACAAGTTTTAAACTTCTTACAAAATCATCCTCAAGTAGCAACTATTTATCATCCATCTTTAGAGTCGCACCCCAATCATTTGATTGCAAAAAAACAGCAACAAGACTTTGGCATTATGCTGAGCTTTGAATTGAAGTGTCCTAGTAATGACAATGAAACTCAGAAGATCCAAACTTTTGTTGAATCACTCAAACTATTTTCACTTGCTGAGTCGTTAGGAGGGGTTGAATCACTGGTATGCCATCCGGCGACGATGACTCATGCAGCAATGGAAGTGCCAGCCAGAGAAACCGCTGGAATCAAAAACAACCTCATTCGTTTGTCAATTGGCATTGAAGATCCCAACGATCTCATCGCCGATTTACAACAAGCATTTCATAAAGCAGAAAAACCTATCGAAAAACTTAAGGAACGCCATCATGAACGCGCTTTCTCAAAATATTAAGCATCAAAAATCCACTCCATCCTGCGCGCCAATCATTTTTAAGTTTGGAGGAAGTTCGCTCGCTAACGCTAAATGTTTTAACCGCGTAGCAAATATCATTAAGCAAAAATTACAGCCAAATGATTGGGTGGTTGTATCTGCCTCTGATAGCACTACCGATTGGCTATTAAAATTGTGTCAAAAAGCAGGGCCCAATAACCGCTTTCATAAAGAGCAACAAAATGAACTCATTGAAAAACTTTACCTTCATCATAAAGCCATTATTGAAGGCTGTTTAGTTGGAATTTCAAAGCAGCAATGTCTAAACCAAATCCATAATGATATTAACGCTATCAAACGAACTATTGATAGTAATACGCCATATGAAAATATTAGCGATATAATTGCTCTTGGAGAGTTATGGTCAGCATTTATTCTTGTTGCGCTGCTTCAACAATTGAACTTAAAAGCCAACAATGTTGATGCAAGGCAATGTTTAAAAATGAGCGTAACATCGTCTAGCCATAAAGTTGATTTTGCGCTCTCAAAAATTCTGATTGAACAAAAAAGTGATGAGTGTAGAAACTCTATTCTGGTGTTCACAGGGTTTATTGCTTCTGATCAAAATGAACAGACCCAGTTACTAGGACGCAATGGCAGTGACTTAAGTGCAACAATATTAGCCAAACTCATTGGCGCTCGTTCAATTACCCTATGGACCGATGTAGCAGGCATCTATAACTTTGATCCCAATTTATCTTCTAAAGCCAAGCCGTTCAAACATTTAAACCGTGAGATAGTTCATAACTTAAGTTTACTCGGCTCTCCTGTTATACACAGTAAAACCCTTGCGCCAATTGATGGTTTATCATGTGATTTATCGATCCGATCGACTTTCGCACCAGAGCTTCTAGGTAGCAAAATTACCCAAGGTGCATCTAAAACCAATCAAACCATTGTGACTCATAAGAATGAACTGACGCAATTTCAATTATCGTTAAGAAATGGGTTCGATTTAAAGCAGCTCTTAAATCAATTAGATAACTATAGACATACATTAACCGGTGAGTTTTTCCTGATCACTCAGTCTTCTAAAACCAAGCTTGCATTATTAGTCGACTCAACTATTAGCAGTGACGTCGATTCGCTGTTACACATAAATCAACACACTCTATCGAACCAAACCATAAAGAAAGTAAGTTTAATTGGCTTAATCACAAACAATATCAGTAATGCTTATTATCATCAGCAGTTTATTCAACAATTTATCAATAATCACAATGCGAATTTAGTCAGTTGTGAATTATTAAAAAATCATCAATCCGTTATATGTTTGTTTGAATCCGAAAATATCAACTCTATCGCTTTACAATTTTTCGAACAGTGGCATACCTATCAAAAACAAACCGCGGTATTTCTGATTGGCCAAGGAAATATTGGCTCTACTTGGTGTGAACAAGTAAAACACTTAACTCATCCATACGATCAGTTTCATATTGGATTAAAGGCGAACTCCCGACAAATTCAATTATTTTTAAATGATGAGCAACAAGCCTTTAAACGGCTTACCAACTCTCAAGTGAAACTGATTAACATTATTGCTCATGCGCCCTTTAAAACGAAAATTGTGATTGATGTAACTGCGAGCAAATTGATCAGTGATAGTTACTCACAGTTTTTTGATGCCGGCTGTCATGTTATTAGTGCTAATAAAGAAGGAGGAGCATCGAATGAGTTTGAGAGGATTGATCAAGCGGCATTTAACAATAGAGTATTGTGGTTGCAAAATGCCACATTAGGAGCGGGTCTACCAATCAATCACGCGTTAACCGATTTACTTCAATGTGGTGACCAAATTAAAGAAGTAAAAGGCGTATTTTCTGGCACGCTTTCTTGGTTGTTAAATCATTACGATGGCTCGATTGGATTATCTCAACTTATCAAAAAAGCACTTGAATTAGGTCTATGCGAACCCGATCCTCGTATTGATTTATCAGGCTCAGATGTAGCGCGTAAGCTGATTATTGTAGCAAGACTGGCAGGAATTAAACTCGAAAGTGAAGTATCAATAAATTCTTTAATTGATAAGAAATTCTTAACCGGCGATTTATCACAATTTTGGCGTAATTCCAAAGAGTTCGATCAAGCATTTCATTCAACATGGATAGCCGCACAACAACAGCAACGGCAATTGGTTTATCAAGCCAGTGTGAATGAATGCGGCATTGCTAGTTGTGGATTAATCGCTTTACCTCAATCAGAGCCGCTGACCCAACTCAGTCCTTGTGATAATGTTTTCCAAGTGACATCCAAATGGTATCAAAATAACCCTTTAATCATTAGAGGACCTGGCGCGGGTAAAGAAGTCACCGCGGCGGCAGTGCAATCCGATTTAAATCATTTACTCAAACTAAAACAGCCAGCATAGTGCTGGCCTTCGGAATTTAATTTTTCTAAACTAGGCCAAGTGAACTATTTGGCTACGAACTCATAAAACACTGTTTTTAATATCAACTCTTAGGTTAGTACTTAAGAGTATCGTAATTCATACTCTAGACCAACAGCGAGTCTGCCTTTTAGTTTTTCTCGATGCAAATGAGAGCGTCGCGCATTTCCCTGAAAATAATCAAAGGCACGCATAAGTGCTTTTTTAATA
>JBFHSP010000138.1:0-7847 GCA_041591085.1 Kangiellaceae bacterium
AACGGGTATCGATAATCCATGGCTGTTAGAATTAGTTGCCGGCATCATTGAGCCTAATGAGCAGCCAGCCGATGTTGCTGTAAGAGAGTCTGAAGAAGAAGCCGGTTGTCATATTAAGCAATTAAAACCCATGTTCAGTTATTGGGTGAGCCCTGGTGGCTCGGATGAGCAGTTTCATCTATTTTGCGCCTCGGTTGATTCTGACATAGTCGCTTCTGTTGCCGGCCTTGATGATGAGCACGAAGATATAAAAGTACATGTCGTTGATATTGACACCCTATTTAACTGGTATGAGCAAGGTAAACTTAATAACGCAATGACTTTAATTGCTATTCAATGGCTAAAGCTTCAATGGCCAAATTTATTTTGATTTTAGGTGAAGTGCTAGGTGAATAAAAATCGTAACTCTAAGCGAAAGTATTCTCCTCCTATGGATGAGTTTATTTTATTGTGCGAAGAAAATTACCGATTAATGGCCTTATTGCTTAATGATTTAAATGAAACTTCAAATGAAGAGATGTTATCTGATGTATTTATTGCAAGTAATTTGGAATCAAGTACACAGATTAAGTTGCCACTTAAAGTTATAATGCTTGAGCAAAGCAAATTTACCAGCCGAATGGGACTTAACATCCAATTGACTGACCATCATTGGGTTTCTCCTGTGTATTTAGAGGTTAGAATGTATCATGATGCTGCACTGCTAGAGGTTTTAGAAACTGGGCGTCAGCACGCTCCCCAGTCAGCCCATTTATATCCGGATCAGGTCGATTTTTATCCAGATGATAAGCAACAGCGAAATCTTTGGTTGAATAAGCTACTGAAAAGTTGTGTTCAATCGAAAAATGATCAGGTAATCTGTTCCATAATGACCCGATTAATGGATTAGGACGCGGTATGATCCAGGACTTGAACAATTCATTTGAAATAGAGCAGTTGGATAGCTCTGGCGATCTTCGAGTTATTCAAGTAACCGATAGCCATATTTTTTCGGACGAAGATGGAGCTCTGCTAGGACTCAATACTCGTCACAGTTTTGCGAAAGTCGTTGAACACATCAAAGCAAAACAATTTCCTGCCGATTTCTTTCTGGCAACAGGAGATTTATCTCAAGATGCGAGTTTAAATTCTTATCATTATTTAAAACAAGAGTTGAGTCAGTTTGGCGTTCCATGCTTTTGGATTCCAGGAAACCATGATGATCCGCAATTAATGAGTGATGTGTTGATTGGAGCAAACCTAAGTTTCCAGAGACAAATATCGACACCTTTTTGGCACATTATTTTACTCGACACCTCTGTGCCCAATAAGGTTCATGGTGAGATCAAAGACAGCGACTTTGTATTAATCGAGCAAGCGATCGAAAAATTTCCTAATAAACACTTATTAATCGTTATGCATCACCAGCCTTTTAATGTGGGGAGTGAATGGCTCGATAATTTAGGAATAAAAAACGCGGATAAACTATTTGCGGCGGTAAAAAAGCATGGGCAAAAAGTCAGTTTTGTTTGGGGACATGTACACCAAGACTTTGTTGGAACAAGCCAAAATGTTCAATTGATAGCCACACCTTCCACCTGCGTGCAATTTAAGCCCGGGTCAAAAAACTTTGCAGCAGGCGATGAGCGACCAGGTTATAGAGAACTGATTTTTCATAGCGACGGTCGAGTGTCCACTCAAATGCATCGAATTGAGCATATCGATTTCACCGTGGATTATTCTATTAAAGGTTACTAAACCGTTATTGTCCGTGTATCGCTCGGTTTTTTGATTAAAAGTTAATCACTCCTAACTACAAACCTCTAATTAGACTTGCGCTAACGATGTAAAATCGCCAACATAGGTATTTTCTAAAATCTAGTTTGATGGTTCATAAATGACTCAATATACCGCGGAAGCAATAGAAGTCTTAAATGGTCTTGAGCCGGTTAAAAAACGGCCGGGGATGTACACCGATACGGCCAGACCCAATCATCTTGGGCAAGAAGTCATTGATAACAGTGTGGATGAAGCTCTCGCAGGGTATTGCTCTACGATTATCGTTAGCCTGTATAAAGATGGCTCCATGTCGGTACAAGACGATGGGCGTGGTATGCCGGTCGATATTCATCCTGAAGAAAAAATCCCTGGGGTTGAGCTTATTTTAACCAAGCTTCATGCCGGCGGTAAGTTTTCGAATAAAAACTATCAGTTTTCTGGTGGTTTGCATGGCGTAGGGATCAGCGTTGTTAACGCCCTATCGAAACGAGTCGAAGTTCGGGTAAAACGTGATGGTAAAGAGTATCTCATGGCGTTTGAGCATGGTGACAAAGCGTCCGACTTGGCGGTGGTAGGAGAGGTTGGAAAACGCAACAGTGGAACCACGGTGACTTTTTGGCCCGATGCTAAATACTTTGACTCGCCAAAATTTTCCGTTTCCAGACTCAAACATTTACTTAAAGCTAAAGCCGTACTGTGCCCTGGTCTAACCGTCAAACTGGTGGATGAAATTAATGGTGAGACCGATTCTTGGTATTTCGAGAATGGTTTAACCGATTATGTAGCGGCTTCTGCCGAAGGATATGAAACGTTACCTGAAGAGCCCTTTGTGGGCAGTTTCTCCAGCAAAAGTGAAGCTGTTGATTGGGCTTTGCATTGGTTGCCTGAAGGCGGCGATGTGCTTGCCGAGAGTTATGTAAACCTGATTCCAACTGCGCTTGGAGGCACTCATGTTAACGGTTTGCGAACTGGGCTATTAGAAGCCATGCGCGAGTTTTGTGAGTTTCGCAGCTTATTGCCACGCGGAGTTAAGCTGAGTCCGGAGGATGTATGGGAAAAAATCAGTTATGTACTCAGTGTAAAGCTAGAAGATCCTCAATTTAGTGGGCAAACCAAAGAACGTCTTTCTTCTCGTCAATGTGCTGCGTTTGTTTCAGGTGTGGTTAAAGACTCATTCAGTTTATGGCTTAACCAACACTCTGACTTGGGAGAAAAACTGGCAGAGTTGGCTATTTCCAATGCCAATAAGCGGATGCGAGCGGGTAAAAAGGTCGCCCGTAAAAAAGTGACCAGTGGCCCTGCGCTGCCAGGAAAACTTGCCGACTGTATTGGTCAAGAGCCGATGAACTCAGAATTATTCTTAGTTGAAGGAGACTCTGCCGGTGGCAGTGCAAAACAAGCACGCGATAAAGAGTACCAAGCCATCATGCCGCTTAGAGGAAAAATATTAAATACTTGGGAAGTCGATGCGCTCGACATTTTAGCATCGCAAGAAGTACATGATATTTCGGTGGCGATAGGTCTTGATCCTAACTCATCCGATTTAAGTAAACTTCGTTACGGAAAGATCTGCGTTTTGGCCGATGCGGACTCTGATGGATTGCATATTGCCACTTTGCTCTGCGCGTTATTTTTAAAGCATTTCCGTCCTATGGTAGAAGCCGGACATTTGTATATGGCAATGCCCCCGCTTTATCGAATTGATGTGGGTAAAGAAGTGTTTTATGCGCTTGATGATGATGAAAAAAACGGCATTTTAGATCGCATTGAAGCCGAAAAGAAACGCGGTAAAGTCAATGTGCAACGCTTTAAAGGATTGGGTGAAATGAATCCTGGGCAATTGCGCGAAACAACGATGGCGCGAGATACTCGGCGTTTGGTACAACTATCAATTGATGATATAGAAGCGACTGAGCAAATTTTAGATATGTTACTGGCAAAAAAACGTTCGAGTGACCGAAAAGATTGGCTAGAAACCAAAGGCAACTTGGCAGAAGTGGTGTAATTGATATGTCGATGGATTTTAATTTTGAAGGCGTTGAACGCCAATCCTTAGCAGAGTTTACGGAAAAAGCCTATTTGAACTATTCCATGTACGTCATTATGGATAGGGCTCTTCCTCATATTGGTGATGGTTTAAAACCGGTTCAGCGTCGCATCATTTATGCAATGAGTGAGCTTGGCTTAAAGGCCACCGCTAAATACAAAAAATCAGCGCGTACAGTCGGTGATGTGCTCGGAAAATTCCACCCACACGGCGATTCTGCTTGTTATGAAGCCATGGTATTAATGGCGCAGCCATTTTCTTATCGGTATCCACTGGTTGATGGGCAAGGAAACTGGGGTTCTCCTGATGATCCTAAATCATTTGCCGCGATGCGTTATACCGAATCGCGTCTTTCGAAATACGCCGAAGTATTACTGAGTGAACTTGGGCAAGGTACCGTTGATTGGGAGCCCAACTTTGATGGCACCTTAGATGAGCCTAAAATTTTACCGGCGCGTTTACCCAACCTTTTACTCAATGGCACTACAGGCATTGCAGTGGGAATGGCCACCGATGTGCCTCCGCATAACTTAAAAGAAATTGCTGAGGCTTGCGTTTATTTACTCGATAACTCTAAGGCGAGTGTTGCGGAATTGTGTGAAATAGTTCAAGGCCCAGATTATCCTACTGAAGCGGAAATTATTACGCCACGAGCCGATCTCATAAAAATGTATGAAACCGGTCGAGGCAGCGTAAAAATGCGTGCCAAATATCATATTGAAGATGGTGAAATTGTAATCACCGCATTACCGCATCAAGTTTCCGGTAGCAAAGTTCTGGAACAAATTGCCCAGCAAATGCAGGCTAAAAAATTGCCTATGGTGAGTGATTTACGTGATGAGTCCGATCACGAAACACCGATGCGTTTTGTGATTGTACCGCGCTCTAACCGAGTGGATTTTGATGGTTTGATGCACCACTTATTTGCCACTACCGATTTAGAAAAAAATTATCGCGTCAATATGAATGTAATCGGTATTGATAATAAGCCGCAAGTAAAACCGCTCAATCGTTTTTTACTTGAATGGCTCGAATTTAGAACCGAAACAACGCGAAAACGCCTGCAATATCGTTTAGAGAAAGTCGATAAACGTTTGCATTTATTGGCAGGTTTATTAATTGCTTTTCTTAACATTGACGAAGTCATTCATATTATTCGAACCGAAGATGAGCCTAAGCAAAAGTTGATGGAGCGATTTGGTTTAAGTGACGTTCAAGCCGAATATGTTTTAGAAACCAAATTACGTCAGTTAGCTCGTCTTGAAGAAATGAAAATTCGCGGTGAGCAAGAAGAGTTGGAAAAAGAAAAAGAGCAACTCGAATTGGTTCTTGGTTCAGAGCGCCGCTTAAAAACCTTAGTGAAAAAAGAAATTCAACAAGCAGCGGAAGAATACGGTGATGACAGGCGTTCGCCATTAGTTGAGCGAGCAGAAGCGAAAGCGCTCGATGAATCTGATTTGATGCCGACAGAACCTGTAACCGTAGTGCTGTCGGATAAAGGCTGGGTACGCTGTGCTAAAGGTCATGAGGTTGATGTTGAAGGATTAAATTATAAGTCGGGCGACCACTTTTTATCGGCCGCTAAGGGTAAAAGTAATCAACAAGCTGTATTTTTTGACTCAACCGGACGCAGTTATGCTGCGCCTGCGCATTCTTTGCCATCGGCAAGAGGACAAGGCGAGCCACTATCAGGACGATTTAATCCAATAGCAGGTTCAATGTTTGTTGCGACGGTAATGGGGCAGGACGATGACTTATTTTTAGTGGCTTCCGACGCGGGTTACGGTTTTGTGGCCAAGTTTTCGGATTTTGTCACTCGAAATAAAAATGGCAAAGCCTTGTTATCACTACCTAAAGGCGCCAAAGTGTTAACTCCTAAACCGGTTTCCAATTACGAAGAAGAGTGGTGTATTGCCGTATCCAACGAAGGTCGATTGTTGATGTTTCCACTGCAAGATTTACCTTGTTTAGCCAAAGGAAAAGGCAACAAAATTCTTTCGATACCAGGTGCCAGAGTGAATACTCGAGAAGAGTTTGTGGTTGATATTGCGGTTGTTAATGAAAACAGTGAACTGTTAGTGCACAGTGGCAAACGTCATCTACGCATGAAAATACGCGATTTAGAGCATTATCGTGGTGAGCGAGGTCGCCGAGGTAACAAGCTGCCGAGAGGCTTCCAGAAAGTAGATAAGCTAGAAATAGTTGATTGATAAATAGTTCGATCATTTTTAGTAAAAATGAAGGTCTTTAACTATGCTTTAAAGACCTTTTTTTATAGATGATGATTGTGACGACCGATTTACTAAAAGGGATTTATATTCCCCCACAACCTAAACTTATTGATGAAATCCAAATGGCAGGGGTTGATTTGGATGAAATTGGTGCCAAAATCAGCGCCGATCCCGGTGTGAGCGCAGCCGTTCTAAAAATAGTTAACTCTCCGTTTTTTGGTTTATCTGCTCGCATCGCCTCTATTAATCAAGCGGTGATCATGCTTGGTTTGGATAGGGTGGTTAATATTGTTAAATCGATGTTGTTAAAAGCTTCAATGAGTGAAGTTAAATCTTCGATTGATATGGATAAGTTTTGGGAGTCAAGCTATGCCGTGGCAGTAGTCTCTTCTGCCATTTGTCGCCAACTAAACATTGGGCTGACCGATGAGGCTTACACATTAGGTTTATTCCATAATGCTGGAATGCCAATTATTGCGCAAAAAGTTGAAAACTATCAGGCTATTTTAAAGGCATCTTACGGAAGAGAAGATGGTGGAGTCACTCGAGAAGAGTTTAAAACTCTTGGCATGCATCATGCGGCCGCGGGTTATCGTTTAACGAGAGTCTGGCACTTGCCAAAACTGATTTCAGAAGCCGTACGTCATCATCACTCTGTTGATCGGTTACTTGACGACTCTTCAATAGAGAATCCCAAATTGAAATCGTTAGTGTCGGTGCTAAAAATTTCGGAGCATATGGTTAAATTGCATCAGCGATTGGGCGAGCAAGAAATTGACTATGAGTGGGAAAACATTAAAGTTCCGGTGTTGGGGTTTTTAGGACTCAGTGAATATGACGAAGAAGATTTAGAAGATGCCGTGGCTTATACCCTAGGTGGCATTCCTTAAAACCTTTTCGCTCTTTAAGAGTGAAAAGCGTACTTAAATTGTAAAGTGTGCTTTAAATACCGTTTGCGCTTGTCGATCAGCCAATTGCTTTTGATGGCTACAAATTTTCAAATGTTTTTTACTGTCGATCACCATCCAATCTGAAAGAGAATCTTCCAAACTATCGTTAAGCCCGATCCATTCAAGTCCTAATTGCTGGGCAATCTCAAGGCTTACCCCATATTTACCACTAAAATTAGGTTTGATTAACTCACCATTTAAAATAGTAGCATGATGTGGATCGAGAAGACCTAATGTTAGTTTTTGCTGTTGCAGAATAATCTTTATTTTACATTGCTTGTGTTCAGCATAAATTTGAAAAAGCGATTCACACTCTAAACAAAATGACAGTAGGTTATCTTGTTGAACATCCTTTGTTGATGCGATATAAATTTGCTTTTCTAAACGAAACAGATGCAAGTTAAATCGGGCCGCCATGGATTTTAAAGCCTTATTCCAACGTAAAATATCCGTTTTATCTTGATAACTATCAAACGCCAACATGATTAGAGCACATGAACTTTCTAAAACTACCTGTTCTTGTTGGTTGGTTTTTATTTTATTTTCCAATGAATTAAAGTGAAGGCTTGGATTAAGTTCGCCATGTTTAACCTGTGCGACAGCTTTTGCCAATGGACCTTGTAAGTCGGTTTCGCTGAGGGGGTTGTTGTCAGGAGCTAATACTAATTCTTGATGGATTTTTTTTTGCTGTCTATGACGTCTCCACAAATGGCTCCAACCGAATAAGGTTAAAATTAAAAAGCCGGACAAACTAAGAACTGAAATATGGAGGCTAGATGCTTCATAATCTCGTTCCAGTACACTGCGATTAAGAGTTAATTGAAGCCATCCAACAGGTTGACTCTGCCAAAGTATTTCAAC
>JBFHSP010000139.1:0-7699 GCA_041591085.1 Kangiellaceae bacterium
CACAGCTAGCAAAAGTAATGAATCAACTTGAGCATAGCCATAATCGAGTGGTAAGGGAGCAAATATTAGCATGGAATAGAGAGATTAGCCTAAAAGACACTGCATTTTTTGAGCGATTTCCAAAACAAGTGGCATTTAATGAACAGGTATTTTTAACCGTATTGAAGCAGCTGGATAAAGTTGGAATTTTTGAAGGGATTAACTTTGACTATAATAGAGAAACGCTATTAAGCCGTTTTTCTAAGCCATTGTTTGGATTATCTGAACATCAGTATTGGACAAGTATTGATTCGATTGAACATTTTATTTATTTTGCAACCCACCACACTGATAATTTAATTGCTGCCGAAGCTGAAAAGCGGCTTATCGAATTATGGTGGCTTAAAGGAGCGCTGCAAAATATAGAGCAATATGCTTGGATGAAGTTTTCTCTATCGCCTTTTCGGTATTTAGAGCTGTTCGCTTTTGTTTGGTTTGAACAAGAAAAATTTCAGGACGCTAGTCGAGCTGCACTGCTGTTTTTACTTGCACAAAGAGAAAACTCCAAGCCTTTGTATTGGTCATGGTTATTCAAGCAGGACTTCGACAGCCTTGCGTTGATGAGTTCTATTGAAAGTAATCAATGGATAATATATGAACTTTTTCTTACTAGAGTCAATCAATCAAACGAAATGGGGCAAGTTAATTGTAGAGCTCAATCCATTGATAATTCTTGGTTAGTTCAACGCGAAGTGATTCAATCTGATCGTAATATAGTTCACGCCATTGTTAATCGATATACCCAAAAATCATTTAACGCTGAAAAATATTTGGCAGATCAAATTATTCAACTTGAACAAGCTTCTGAACATGGATGGGTCTTTAAAATTTATCCAACGCGCTACCATAACCTCAATCAACCACTCATGCTAGAAAGTATTAATAAAACAGAGTTTGAAAAAAATGAAGCGCGGGAAAATTGGGTATTAGCGCCAACGATAAAAAGCCGCTCGTTAGTGATTGATTCTCAGCTTGAAGATAAGAGCGTCTCTATTCATCAGCCAATTTCTCTTTATATAAAAGGAACAAACCAACCGCTAAGTATAAAGTTATTAAACTTTGATGGTTATATAAGGATTTTTCGGCTAGAAGAGACAAGTAAAAATCGGAACAACTGGCCTGAAGCATTAAAGACGAAATCTAAAAAAAATGTCGCGTTCAATGCGCATGTCGTTCGAAAAAAGCTGCTCGATATCGACCTTGATGGCGAAAGACAATGTACTAAAAATGATTCTTTTGATTGGGGTTTTACTGAGTATAAAAGAGCAAATCAATTAGCAACACCTATTCAATCTAATCAAAAGTGGGTTAACGATAAAGTGTTCCCGCAGATTAAATCCTATTTATTTAATCACCCAGAACAAATTGCAAAGTGGAGTCAGTTTTTTGAATGGAAGGAAATTGATACCGTAGTTAATAGTGCTGGGTACTATATCGATGAATCTTCTGAGTGGCATCCAGAAACAAAAGAAGGATGGATAAAAAAAGCCCAGCTCGATACTAAGATTAAATCTTTTGCAAAAAAATTAACCAACAATTCGGCCAATATCATCGATTATTATGCGGTTAGAGCAGAAAAAGCGCATTTGGAATTTAGTTTATATCAAACCATTGCTTCAATCGATCCGGATTTTTCTTTAACTGTTTTGTTAAATGACAAAATTATTTTAGTTGCCAGTCATAAGGCCGAGTTAAACACCTTTCCCATTCAATTAAATCAAGGCTATAACCAACTTAAATTTATTTTGAAAAGTTCTCAGTCACCCTGGATATTTCTACGTATTCTTAGTCAAAATAAACAAGAGGTTTTATTGCGAGAAGCATTTCAGCAAGAATTCTTACAAGGGTCAAAGCGCGATCCCATAGAGTTTTATGTTGAGGATAATAGTTGGATACGGATACTTAAAGTAAATGCCCAGCAGCGAGTAACTTGGAGCGACTTGTGGTTTGATAAAGCACAAAAAGTAATCGTACCTCATGATGGAGGTAGTTCAACACGATATAAAATATTTACTTTTCAGTCTTCTAATGAACAGTTTAACACTCGTGATCTAGCAGAAACTCAATCCATTACAGAACAAGCTTCTAAAAGCATGCTTCATGATGACCAAAATCCTAACTTAATTGCTTCAGAGCTGCTTGCAAATAACACCAAAAGCTCATATGGGCTTGGTTTATCTTGGCAAACAAGAGCAAGTTTTGATGAAGACTCGACGCAGGAAAAAGAAAAGTTTTATCAAAGCCAGTTTAAGTACTGGAGTCAACCGATTGATAACCTTTTCACCACCACTGAGTTCGGCGTCAGAAAATTCGAGCAACGATCAGAGCAGAGTTGGTATGGCAAGTTTAGACTGGATTGGATACTGAATGAGGGATTTGATTTTAGTGGTGATATGCGACACTACCAATCAATTAAAACAAGCGAACCAGACAGTACAAAATTGAGCTCAACCTACTTGGCTTTGCAAAGCCGCTGGAAATACGCTTGGAACCATGATACTGAGAATCGGATGGAATTTATGCTATTTGCTCGAGATATTGAGGATAGTATTGTTGAGCCAGTTATCATCGATAATGATATTTATACACAATATAAAGCGAATCATCTGAATGGTTTTGAGTTAAGCGATACTTGGCTGTATTATCCATGGCGAGACAGTCGATTCAACGCTACTGTATTGCTTCGAAGTAATGAATTTGGAAACAATCAGTTACTCGATCAAGCCGGTTTAGAGTTTTCATGGCAACAATTTTATAGGGGATCGATTTTGTCAGCCTCCCTTCAACACCGACAATTCTTTAAGGATTCCAACAGAACTTCAAATCGATCGAGCAATCGCCTGTCGTTAAATCTACAGCACGATTTCTGGCGTTCAAATGGACAACGCAGTGTAATTGATTTTTCGTTTAAGTATGATATGAAACAACGAGAAAGTGAGTATTTCATCGGTTTTATTTGGAATCCAACGGATGGAAATTTGTATGACGACATCTCTCCTATGCAAACTGCGTTCAGATCATTACGTCAAGCTCGTGCCGCTGAAGCGGTTGAATTAAATCACTTAAAGTTTTATTCGTATGAACACTAATTCAATAAAACATTGGTTATCTTTGGAAATGAGCGAGTACTGGTTGAAGATCAATCAGCTAAGTATTGATGAATTATCTAAGAGTTTCAATCAATGGGCTTTATTACACCAAAAACCGGATGCGGCCAATGAAGAGGAATGGACTCTGCACCAATTAGTGCATTTTCTACTTCATTCGATTGAGGAAAAGTTTGACCAGATCCAACAGATCGAGTTAGCACTCAAAGAGTTTAAAGAACGAATTCATACGGCTACCAATGCCAATGATTATCGTAATTTTTTAGTCGAATTAATGACCCAATTGAACTATAAACCACGGGTAAGGAAAAACGCTAGAAAAGGAAAGCTTGAATGGTTAGAAGATAATGCGTTGTATGATAAAGCGACCATTATGATTACAACTATTGAGCAGTCAATTGTACTGATTTTAGAAAGAATAACGGCGCTTGTTGAAAAAGCATTAACCGATCGTACCTATCAGCAACAAATTGAGTTTTGGCGATCAATTAAACTATCAGAACGTTTATTACTGCCACTAAGATATCCCGCTCATGAAGGTATCAATACTCAAGCATTTCGATGTTTGCGTAGAGGTATCGCACTGATTAATGAATTATCAAGCGCATTGGTTTCTCCGAGCATTGTGCAATATATTTTTCGATTGAGCATTGATGAATCAAAAAATGTATGGCTAAGAAGTGAAGCGATTGGATTAATTTGCCAGGTAATTCCAAGTCAGATAGGCCTAGTCACAGACAAGCTTTTTACTCAAAAAGGTACCGATATATTTTTAAAAGCACGAACTGCTCAAAGCATCATTCGTTACCTAAAAACCGATAGAACAACCTTTTTTCATTTAATTCAAAACGATCATAGCGAGTATGTTCGCCAGTGTTTTGCCGAATATTTGGAAGAGGCCAATTATGATGAGGCATTTCCAATTCTGGTTCAGATGATGAGTGATGATTTATCGTCTAAAGTAAAGGTTCAAGCCATTCTATCATTATGCAAGCTGACTCAACCCGATCGGTTAGTCACACATTTATCGTTGTTTCTTGATGAGTTGAAGTCAAATAACAACGAATTTGTCATTCGAAGCCTTTGCCATGTTATACCAAAGCTGACGGTGCAAATGATTCCTGATGAAAATACAACACGAGACTTACTTGATAAAATATTTGAATTGTTAGCACTTAAAATCGAATCAGAATCCAATAATGTTGCAGTCACTCGATGGTTAAATCGATGCCGAGAAGCAGTTTGGGCTGGTCAGGCAATGCCTTTTACAAATTCAAAGTGGGAGCAGTTATTAAAAACTCTTCCTTTCCAAAAAAGTTTAACAATACCAAACGATGACTTCAGCGATCCTAACATAGCATTACGTTATCTGTGCTACTTATCGAATAATCGCTTTGGTTTTGATATATCGCAACGGAAAAAGCACTGGTTAATTACCAGTGGATTTAAGTTTAAAATAAAGTTATGGCGCTTCTTATATGAGTTATTGAATACAGCGACCGATAAACGACAAAATCACAGCCATATAAAAGGTAGGCAATACCATGGTCAGTTTTATACTGCTTCGCCTAAAATGGCTGAGCAAAGTAGAACCAAAGTACCTGGAGAGCCTTATCTTATCGAATCGGAACAAGGCCATAGAAGCTATTTGCCATTACCAGATCAAATGATATCTATTTTGGAAATAGCAAAATCAAATGAATCTTATTTTATTTATACGGCTGAAGGTATCACCGAGATTATTCCTCCACAGTCTTTAATTAAAAAACTTCGTGCGTACTGGATGCTAAATATACATTTTGATGCAACAAGCGAGTTGCGCGATTGGGAAGAGGGTGACAGCAAGTCTCCCTCTGAATATTTGCAAAAATTTGTCACTTTGGGATTTCAGTTTAAGATCCATGCTTATGGCGATGAAATCACAAAACACCAAAGAATCAGTTCGAATGTCAGTCGATTTTTTCCAAGTGTTGCTCTACCAATTACTCTGCCAACAGCAGAGGGCGCTGAGAATTATTTCTATTCAGTCTATAACAATACGGTCATGCAACTGCTCGTGTTCGTAACAGTATTGATTGCTTCATTTATTACACGACATTGTTTTGCAATTTTTTCAATGAAGCGCTGGCGAAGAAAAATTCCATTGGTGATAGGAGGGTGGGGTTCTAGAGGCAAATCTGGCACTGAAAGATTAAAAGCGGCCCTGTTTAATTCGTTGGGTGTCAGCGTATTATCAAAAACCACTGGTTGTGAGGCCATGTTTTTATACGGCGCGCCTAATCGTCCAATGAAAGAGCTGTTTTTATTTCGACCCTATGACAAAGCCACTATTTGGGAGCAAGTTTTTCTCACTAAATTATCCGGAAAAATGAACGTCAGTGTTTTTCTGTGGGAATGTATGGGCTTAACGCCAAGATATATCGATATTTTACAAAATCAATGGATGCAAGACGATCTTTCGACTATCACCAACTGTTATCCTGATCATGAAGATATTCAAGGTCCTGCGGGTATAGAAATTCCCATTGTTATGCAACGATTTATAACCCGTAATGGTCATGTCTTTACTACTGAAGACAGCATGTTCCCATTATTAGCGGATGCCGCGCATGCTAAGAAAGCGATGTTAAGCAAAGTATCTTGGTTAGATATTGGTTTGATAAGTGAAGAAGTTATCAACCGTTTTCCTTATGCAGAACATCCTAATAATATTGCATTAGTGATGAAATTAGCCGAATCGTTAGGACTCAGAAAAGATTATGCGTTAAAAGCTATGGCCGATCACGTTGTAGCCGATTTAGGTGTTTTAAAAATATATCCGATTGCCTCGGTTGCCAATAGGCAAATTCAATTTATCAACGGTATGTCGGCAAATGAACGATTTGGTGCATTGAGTAATTGGAAACGAACCGGCCTTGCCAATTTAACTATTGCGAATGCCCCATCTAATTGGACCGCAATTGTGATTAATAATAGGGCCGACCGTATCGCACGCTCGAAAGTTTTTGCCTCTATTTTAGTGAATGATGCACACGCCGATCGCTACTTTTTAATTGGCAATAATTTAGCAGGATTTCAGTCTTATGTTAATGATGCCTGGTCAGCATTTTTAGATACACTAGAGCCTCCGCATGATCTCAATCAACGTAAAAACTGGTATAGGTCACTGGCGCAACGCTTTAGAATTGCGGTTGAAGCATCCGAATTAACTAATCGATATCTAGCCGCCATGTTTCAGTTGGCGCTATCAGAACAACAAGCTCAAGCTATTCAACATTTGATAATGACCGAATCATCGGAAAAACCGACCGAAAAATTAAATGTGATGCTTCAAAGCTATGACATTTCTGAACAAACCCAGTGCAGCATCAAAGAAATATTTTCATTTTGGCTTGAAGATCATTTAGAGCATCGACAATTGTTGCAATTTATCCAAGATGAATCCGAGCAAAATAATAATTACCAATCATTTATCGTATGGTTGAAACAACAATTCATCCGAAGGTTTGTTGTTGTGCAAGATTATTATTCGACTGGAAATCAAACCATCAATATTATGGTAAAAAATACTCCACCGGGTTTATTGGCAAAAATAATGGGTATGCAAAATATCAAAGGTACCGGATTGGATTTCGTTTATCGATTTCAAGCCTGGGATCAAGTTCATAGAAATTGTGAAATTTTAGTGAGCTCGAACGATGCAGTGCAATTGAGTCGTGCCAGTAAAGCTTTGTTAGCTTGGGAAGAATACGGTCTTTTAGATGAGCTAAGGGTAACCAATGCCATCAGTGCAGCTGCTGAACGCAGGGAAACACAACAAGAAGTTTTACAAGCCGAATTCAATGCAATTTTAAAACGGGTTGAAACTCAAATGCGGGCTATACGTCAAAATCTAACTGCCAATCAACAGGAAAGTATCTGGCTAACTCGCGCTCTTAGTTTTATTGAAGCTTTTTTAGATTCGGGAGATGCAGTTAAACGGCGAAAAAAAGCCAATCGCATTTATAAGGCCCTGTTAGACAATGTAATCAGTTTTGACAAAGCATCTGTTGAGCTCGCTAAGCTTACTAAGGCTCAAAAAGGGGGATGGCTTATGGAAAGGTACAAGAAAAAAATCTAGTTACTTTTTAACTCTTTTTGATTGAAGTAATTAACCTGAACTCGGGATAAGAAAAACTGAATAAACTGACTAACTATCTTAAAAACAATAAGTTATAGCTAATTTATGTTTCAATTCTTCTAATTTTGTGGCTAACAAGGCAAACAGGCGAAAGAATAACTGGTTATTTTAAGTCTGTTTAACGCAGTAAGACGCAAAAATAGATGTATTGAGCGGTTTTTATTATCCCGAGTTCAGGTTAATTATTCATTGCTTTTAAATGCTGACTTAACGAAAGATTAACACGCTTTGATTGACTCTAAGGATAGTGACTAAAAGCTCCGCGGCAACCAAACTGATCGTATTTGTAACTCAATCTACTTGAACCGAACAAAAAGTTATATAACGCTAGTTTCTAGCCTTTATATCCGCTAAAATCGCCGGTTCTCTGCTC
>JBFHSP010000140.1:0-7691 GCA_041591085.1 Kangiellaceae bacterium
CACGCTACACCATTTTAAATGAGACTCAAAAACAGAAGGATAAATGCGAAAAAAAAACCGACATTAAGTCGGCTTTTCTAATGTGGTACCAGAGGCCGGACTCGAACCGGCACACTATCACTAGCGGCGGATTTTGAATCCGCTGCGTCTACCAATTCCGCCACTCTGGCATTGTGATGTTATTCATTAAGATGAATCTTCAAGCTGTTTGGTAGCACCTTTCGGCCCAGCCCTATCGCGATCACTCACGAGCCGGCAATTATAATCATTCACCCAAACAATGCAATACCTAACTTTAAATAAGAGATACAACGCCCCTGAACCTTACCAGTCAGCTTTAATCAGTAAAGATTACTAAGGCTCGTTAATTTGCTACACTTCGCGCCAATATACATAAACGGCCGCTTTGAGTTTAAATTTTATATGAACACCTCAAAAATTAAAGTTTCGCCAGCTTCTCCATGGAAGCGCATTTTTGCTTGGGTTTATGACTGGTTGCCCGCCGCAGGCGTGTTTGTGTTGGTTTTTGTGATAGGTCGTATTATTGCTGGAGTAATTTTGGCGCACTATGAAGCCGACCAAATTTCAGAAATTATCCGAAATCATCCATTATGGTGGGCTTACTTAACCTTAGCGACGAGTTCTTATTACATTTATTGCTGGCAAAAAAGTGGGCAAACGGTTGCTTTGAAAACATGGCGACTAAAACTGGTAAACGCAAATGGAGAACCGCTAGGGATCACCGACTGCTTCATTCGCGCTTTTTTATCATTCGGTGGAATAGCCAATATTTGGGCTTTTGTGGATGCTGATAACCGAGGCTGGCATGATATTGCAGTTAATGCTTATTTAGTGCAATTACCAAAAATGGAAAAAACGGCCGAAGAGAAAAAGCCGCTTATTTGATGATCATTTCAGTTGAGCCTGAAGGTTAATAAAGTATACGATTGTCCAATACTTGCTTAGAAATCACTGATTCACCTTTCTTTTCTGTAAAGACAATGCTGTACTCCCTGCCATTACTAAAATCTGGCAACATAAAGTATTCGTGTCCAGCTTTAAACTCAAATTCAAACTGAATGCTGTAGGGAGAGCGTACTGCTTTCGCATGCGTTGCGACTATTAATTGATGTTTACCAGGTAAAAGCTTGATTTGATATCTTTGATACATTAAATCAAATGTGGTCTTGTATTGATCTTCAATATCATCAACTTTAACTATCCAAATCGGCGCGCCACCATTAAGAACAGCAACCTCTTTGCTATCAATTTCTTCGCTTACATTATGACCGTAAACTTTGGCACAATCTTTACAACTGAATATAAGCTCACCCAACGGCGAATTCATATTAGAACATCCATGAAAAAGAAAAGTCGCGGATAAAAACAATACAGCCCTTAACTTAATAGATTTCATAAATTACATTCCTTTAAAGGTGTTGTTTGCTGTTGCACCGGTATACGAGCATGCTCCAAAATTTGAAACGCTTCAACAATGCAAAACTGCTTATTCCAAGAAGCTTTTAATGACGCTTCGTATTCAGCGTTATTTATCGTTGAAAAAGTTAGTAATTGTTTACAACGACGACCTTTCAATGAACCGTTAAAAATAAGCGTTATAGATTCATTCGCTGGGAGCTTAAGTTGCTGTGACCGTTTTTTATTTGCAACTCCCATATCACTCTGTGATGGGAAGTCCCCTAAGTGCCAAAGTGTTTGGTTTATACATGCGCTGAGCACTACATTCATATTTTTAGGATGAATGGTTAAATAGGCAACCGGCTGCTGCGGTTCAATACTTATTGGTGGGGGCAAAGATGCACAAGCACTCAACAGCCCCCAAGCAACTGCGCATCCTCCCCATCGGGCCAATCTGAACTTCATGTCATTGTTAGTTTGAAATCATCAATCTTTTAACAATATCACCCTCAAATATTGCAGGATTCTTAGCCATAAATAACTGCAAGTCTCTCTGAGCTTGATCTTGAATTGAAATATCTAGATTGCATTCGCCGTTATTATGAATATTACCAACATAAACAACCTCGTTAGGCTTTACCGTGAAGAAAATATCTGTCGCAGGTCGCTTACTAGAGAGGTAAGGGTTTAATATTTCATGTTGAAAGGTATAAGTTGTTGGTGGCACTTGAAACACATACAAGTTACCAATAATTGATTCGAAGTCTGGTTTCATTGCGTAATTATTAATAAAAATTGCGCCCGGTTGAATCTGATTATCGGTTGTTCGAATCATTGTAAACGCTGAACCAGAAGCCACACAGGTCTCATTTGTAGTTGTTGATAAAATAACGATACTGTTGTCATTACTAATAATAGAAGTGTCTAAATTAGTTGGGATTTTATTGGCGAAGGAACAAGCTCCCAATAATAAAACCACAACTAGACTCAACGAAATTTTAAACATGCTCCATACTCCTTAATTAAAAAAACGAAAACAAAGAAAAATGTTCGATTTATTTCAATGATATATTTGCTCGTGCAAGATACCGAATTAGAATTTAAGTGACAACCAATAATGTTACTTTTCAAGTAACATTTGAAAAAACGAGGGTTAGTGTTCTCGGGGCTTAGGTACGAGAATTTTTTAGAAAAACTAAATGACCTACTTTAATCGAACACCGTGTCACATTGACGACTCAGCATTAGTAAATGCCCAGTCTCGCTCCACACATGGGCCTCGGTGTGAACATAACCTTCTCCTGCTTGTTTAGTCATCGCATCCATACCTAGCCATGCATCATTAGCGATTTCTAAATGCGGCTCTAGTATTTCAATTTGCCAACTTAACGTGCTGGCAGGTTTTGGCCAACGTAACATTTGCAATACAGTAGGAGGCCACGCGTCGGCCAAAGCAATCCAATGAGCTACCGATAATTCTTTGGGTGCTTTTTTAAACTTCATCCAGCCAGCAATGTTCGATACTTTACTGCCGGTAAAAGGCAATTGACCTTGTTCAAAATTAAGCTGTACGTGTTTTAAAAATTTCGGCGTAACCCCAGGTATCAGCGGCATAAATTTAGATTTTTTTGGAGGCGGTAAATCAAAACTTAATTGATGATCTATGGCAATGCTGGATGATCTATCTTGGGCAAAGCATGCTACCGCTTGCACACAAACTTGACCATTTTGATACAGTCTTGCTTGCATTTGCGTAACATTTTTACCGTCACGTAAATGCTCTACAGTAATAGATGCTTCTTGTTCCACCAACAGTGGGGCAATAAAACTAATATTAAGGATTCGAAGTGGCCGAGCATCGGTCACTTCTTTACTCATGGCACTGGCTAATATGGCCGCAGAAAGTCCGCCAAAAACCGTTCGACCTTGCGCCCAGTCTTTTCCAATAGTTAATGATGTCTCAGCTTTAGCTAAGGCGATCCATTCATCAATTGAGGTCATGAAAAAACGTCAAACGTTGTGAATTAATTAGGCGTTACGGCATTGTGATAAACATTTTGCACGTCATCCAAATCGTTTAGCATGTCCATGAATTTTTCAAACATTGGCATATCATCTTCGCTGATAGCCGTTTCAGTTTGTGCCACAAATTGGATTTCATCCACTTCAAACTCAACTTCACCGAGTAGTTCTGTTAATGCTTGCTTGGCCTTAAAGTATTCGGTGTTCGGAGCAAATACCGTAATCTTTCCATCGTCAGTTTCAATATCGGTAACATCGACATCAGCTTCCATTAAAGCCTCAAGAACCGCTTCATCGTCTTCACCAGGAAAGACAAAAATGGCTAAATGGTCGAACATATGGGCCACACTGCCCTGTGCTCCAATTTTAGTTTTGGTTTTGGTAAAACATAATCGCACATCACCAAAAGTACGATTCGGATTATCGGTTAAACAATCAACAATAACCATGCAGTTACCCGGACCAAAACCTTCATAACGTGCTGACTTATAATCTTCACCAGCTCCGCCTTTAGCTTTTTCTAATGCTTTATCAATAACGTGAACAGGAACTTGTTCGCGTTTTGCGCGCTCAAGCAGCGATCGCAAAGCTAAGTTACCATCAGGATCAACACCGCCTGTTTTGGCTACCGAATATATTTCTCGACTGTATTTACTGTAAAGTTTGGCATTGGCATTCGATGTTTTTGCCATAGAATCTTTACGATTTTGAAATGCGCGACCCATAACTATTCTCTTAAATATCGATTGTTTTCTAAGAAGGAGCGGCCAATCCGCCCAAAAAAAGTGCCCTATTTTACTCAGAATTGTCTAAAAAGGCAGCTAAATTTATTTTTTAATCTATGGTTACTTTGCACGCTTCATAAGAACGAATGCAATCCCTGAAAATAAAGCCAATGGTAAAACCGCGCCTAAAAACGGCGGCAAATTATACACAAGCGAAATGGGCCCGAAAAAACTGTTCACTATATGAAAGCCGAACCCTACGACTATTCCGGTCATTAAACGAGCTCCCATACTCACCAGTCGCATTGGACCAAATATAAAAGAACTTGCCAACACCATCATAATGGCAAGCGTAATTGGCTGTGCTATTTTGCGCCAAAACTCTAAACGAAAGCGGCCACTGTCAAGGTGATTGTTTTCTAAGTATTGCTGATATTCATGTAAGCCTCTTAGGCTCAACATTTCGGGTTCAAGCGATAACACCGCAATATGCTCAGGGTTAACCTGTCCGCGCCAATCCCAAGTTTCAAGTTCACTCAGTGCAATTTGCTGTTCGCCAAACGATTCGATTTTCACCTGTTTAAACTGCCAAGCTCCATTTATAAAAATAGCCGAGTCAGCAACTATTTTATCTTGAATACTTAAGTTTTCATTTAAACGAAACAGGGTAATTCCAATCAGCGATTGATCGTTTTGTACTCGCTCAATATGCAAAATATCGTTTTGGCTGCGCGCCCATACCCCACTTTTGGATTGCGAAATTTTATGATCACTCAAGGCTTTAGCCCGCTCTGCCTGACCCGATTGCATCAAATGCGGGGCAATCCACTCTCCGATTACAACCACCATAACCATCAAAACCAGTGTGGCTTTAAGCGCACTGAATACTATCCTTCCAGTTTTTATTCCAGCAGCTCGCATCACCGTTAGCTCGTTTTGCCCTGCCATTACTCCTAACGCAACCAGTCCGCCAATCAAAACGGCCATTGGGAAAAATTCGTAAATACGCGATGGCGCTAACAAAATCACATAATACAAAGCATTGGCCATTTGGTAAGAGCCTTCACCAATTTTTCCGGCTTCATCTAATAATGAGAATAAAGTTCTTAACGCGGTTAGCACCAATAAGGTAAATAAAATCGACATCAACACTTGGCGACCAATGTACTTATCAAGAATAGTCAACTTGATCATTGCGACTTCCTTTGTGCTTTTAATAATGCCCATTTTGGCGCTTTGTATTGCCAATAAACAAAAATGGCAAATAACAAGTGGATCCACCAAAATCCTAGGATGCCTGGCAACTTTTTATCTTCAATTAAGCCTTTAGTTAACAGCATAGCAATCATATAAGTTAAATAAACTGCAATGGCAGGTAACATCCGAGCAAACTTACCTTGGCGTGGTTCTACCCGACTCAGCGGTATCGCTAATAAAAGTAAGAGTGGAATGCTAATGGGTACCGAAAGTCGCCAATGAATCTCGGCCCAGTATTCAGCCGCTAAATCGTCTTGGCTTAATCCTTTAAACAAATCAATTGAACCGACAGTTTTAACTTTTTGTTTGCGCAGTGAGGTCACTTCTTCTGGTATCACCATATCGTACTGAGCAAAACGACTTAGCATCCAGCTTTGATCCGTTTGAGGCAGCAGGTGCACTTGCCCATTATTTAACGTTAACAACTGACGACCATATTCATCGGTTCGATAATGGCCTGATGACGCCGACACCACTTGCCACGCATCTAACTTTTCATTAGGCATAGTGGCAATAAACACTTGACCGAATTGTCCTGATTCTTTTTGACTGGCGGTGTATAAAACCGATTCACCACCACCGGTAGTTTGAAACCGTCCAGGTGTTAAAAGCGCAAGCTCAGATTGACTGTCTTGCTGCTTTAATAATTCAAGTTGTTGGTTAGCAGACCAAGGTGCTACCCACAAACTAAACACAGCAGCAATGCCAGCTAAATACAGGGCGAAAGGAGCGGCCATTTTGGCTAACGCTTCATTGCCGATACCGATACTACGAGCCACGGTCAGTTCGTTTTCTACATAAAGCTGACCATAAGCGGTTAAAACCCCTAAAAATAACGCTAGTGGCAATAAAAAACCAAACAGTGGGGGAAGCTGCAATCCCACCATAGTCATCAGTAAGCCTGGCGCAATTTTGCCATCCACCACATCGCCTAAAAACCGTACAAATTGCTGGCTAGTAAATATAAGCAGCAAAATGAAAAAGATCCCTGCTGAGGTTAGGCCGATTTCTTTGTTTAAATAATTCTTTAATCGCACGAGCTACTCTAAACTTATACTTTTAGTGATTTAATCATGGATATCGTCTAAAATCGCTATTTTACAAAGTTTTATATTCACAATTTGGCCGAATATAGCACGATCACTGGTGTTTAACTATGAATACCTTAGCGGTCAATTGTTTAACCAACAACCCAAACTTAATGTTTGAATAGAGGAACAGTATGGAATTTAACGTTAAAAGTGGCAGTCCTGAAAAGCAGCGTACGGCTTGTATCGTTATAGGTGTGTTTGAACCCAGAAAGTTATCCAGTGTTGGTGAGCAACTCGATCAAATCAGTGAATCTTATATTTCGAATATTCTTCGTCGTGGCGATTTAGAAGGAAAACTCGGCCAAGTATTATTACTGCACAATGTACCGAATACCTTATGTGATCGCGTGTTATTAATAGGCTGCGGTAAAGAAAGAGACTTTGGTGAAAACCAATACAAAAAAGTGATGGCCCAAGCGATCACTACGTTAAACGAAACCGGATCAATGGAAGCCGTGTGTTTTTTAAGCGAGCTTAATGTTAAAGGCCGCGATACCCATTGGAAAGTAAAGCATGCGATTGAAGCTACTCAAAACAGTTTATATACCTTTGATCAACTCAAAAGCAAAACCGATACCGCACGTCGTCCTCTCAGAAAGTTGGTGTTTAATGTCACCACCCGCCGTGATCTCACCATTGCAGAACGTGCCATTGAAGAAGGCTTAGCCGTGGCAGAAGGCGTAAAACTGGCTAAAGATTTAGCCAACATGCCTCCGAACATTTGCCACCCAACTTATCTTGCCGATCAAGCCGTAATCATTGCTGAGCAATACGACAATGTCAGTATTGAAGTGCTTGAAGAAGAAGATATGAAAGCACTTGGCATGGGTTCATTTTTAGCGGTTGCGCAAGGCTCAGCTCAACCAGCAAAGCTGATTACGTTGAACTATCGAGGTGCAGCAGACGATGTTCAACCGATTGTTTTAGTGGGTAAAGGACTCACTTTTGACAGTGGCGGTATTTCATTAAAGCCTGGCGAAGCAATGGACGAAATGAAATACGATATGGGCGGTGCGGCTTCAGTATTTGGTGCTTTTTTATCGGCGATCCAACTCAAACTTCCAATCAATTTAGTTATGGCAGTAGCCGCAGCTGAAAATATGCCAAGTGGCAACGCGGCTCGTCCAGGTGATGTTGTGACTTCAATGAGCGGCCAAACCATTGAAATTTTAAACAC
>JBFHSP010000141.1:0-7658 GCA_041591085.1 Kangiellaceae bacterium
CATCCATTCATCGCCTTCTTTTTTCCAAAGCTTTAAATTAATCTTATCTTCAGCTTGCTCAATAAATGGGACCTCAAAATCAGTATTGACCACAAATAAAGGTATTGAAGAGGGAAGTGGGTGTTTATAAGCAAAATCTAAATCGACTTCATACTGAGCAATACTTCTAACTTTATTAAGTTGACTGGCAATTTCTAAACGCTCGAGTTGAATACGCGTAAAGCGCTCCCAATCCATAAAAATTGAGTATTTTGAAGGAATAATACTTTTAATGTGTTCAAGTTCTTTTTGGTTAAATGATTCGATTCGTGCAGTATATTTGTTGGCTACGATTTCATTTTCTATTTGTTCTAGATGAGTTTTGAAGATTTGCGTATCTTGTTTGTATTGTTTAAGGCTATTTGGCTGTAATACGTCAGGATCAATCATGACAGCCCCTTTAAGCCACTTTAACGAACTATGCTCATTGGCTGCCAATGCGTGCAAAGTCAGGTTGGATGAAGCAAAACTAACAATAGTGATTTCATTCCAGTTATTCCTAGTCGCTAAATCTTGGAGCCGGTGTGCAAAGTATTGGTAAGTAGTTTGCTCAGACGGTAATTCATTGATTTGAATATAGCGCTCAATACTCCAAACGCAGTAACTTTGAGCAATCAAAGGTTGAATGAGGGAAAACCAAGCGGCATCCGCATGCCAGTGTTCATTGGGGCCAGATAATAACACCACTTCAGGCGACTGATTTTGTTGGCATCCTAGAGCGGTAATGCCGGGTTCCTCAGTTTCTTTTGCTGTAATTGCCCCTAAGTAGAGTGCGAATACAAACATCCCTATTTTCGACATAAGCATAGGTTTCATTTTAGAGTTAGGCTCAGTCATTTGGTAAATAGCAGCCATAAGCTGAAGTTCCTTTAGGTAAATAATGGCATAGGCTCTGTTTTAACAGGCTATCTATCACTGCTCAAGGAGGTAATTGTTGCAAAATACAAATGAGTTAATTTGGATGATTTTTGCACAGGAAAATAGGGTGAAGACACTAAATCGAGGATTGATTTGGTAAACCTTTTCGGTTCGATTATGATACCAACTAGAATTTTACTCACTGATGGTTTTTGCATGGCAGTATCTCGATGGCTACTGATAGTCAGCGCAGTTCTTTTAAGCTTTAGTATCGGCTCAACTGCCGAAGAAGCAACCAATATATATAAAGTGGAATGGCCGGTTCAGGATAGAAGTTCCAACGCCTATGAAACTGCCTTGATTGCTTCTTTTAAAGAAGTGCTTGTTCGTGCAAGTGGCTCAGCTCAATCACTCAATTCAGACTATGTTAAAGAAAGCATAGGTAAAGCCTCTTCTTATTTAATCAGTTATCGTTATGTGAAAAATCCCGACTTTATGGTTTCATCTTCCAGTACACCAGATGTACCAATGTCGGCCAAAATCAAAGTTCCGTTTTATTCGCTTAATCAAACCTCAGAGTTTTTATTGCAATTTGACTTTAATCCAACAGCCATAAACCGGTTACTGCAAGACTCTGGGACACCTGTTTGGAGTGGGAGACGGCCTATCACCTTGATGTGGATAGCCTACGAGCAAGACTTTAATCGCGTATTGGTTAATTCATCTTTTAATACCAACTCACCAATACAATTGTCATTTGACCGAGAGCTTAATCGCCGTGCGTTACCAGCTTTGTATCCTTTAATGGACCTAGAAGATGAATTGGCCATTACTACCACTGATGTGTGGGGGCAGTTTGTCGGCCCGATTCAAGCGGCTTCTACGCGGTATGGTGCAGAAGCCGTTTTCGCAGGACGAGTCGTTGAAGTGGCCGATGGCTTTCAAGGACGATTTATTGCAATCATTAAGGGTAAGCAGTCGACGGTTGAGTTTGCATCACAAAGTGGCGATGCTATAACGCAACAATCCATTGACTGGCTGAGTGAGCTGCTGTGTGCCGATTACTGTGTTACGGAATCGGTTAGCGAGAACTCAAAGTGGACATTAATCATTGATGACGTAGGTAGCTTTAGCGCCTATCGCAGTTTAGTCAATTATATTGAGAAGCTTTCTGCTTTAAGGAAAGCCGATGTTGCAAAAGTAAAAGGTCGAGCACTAAAAATAACCGTAGATTTAGTGGCAGACGTTCAAGCGCTTACTCAAGCCATTGCGTTAGACGGCATGTTAAGCCCTATCAAAGAACCTGCCTTACAAGATCGCTTATTTGAGTTATTCAATTCAACGTTGCTAACGCAAGAACCGACAATCAGCTCTAATTTGAATACAAGTGCATTAAATAGTTCTGGCATGCAATCTAATTTGGATAAAGTTAACGAAAATTTGGCCTTAACTAACACTCAACAAGAAGTGCAAGTTAAACAGCAAAATCGTGCAACCACTTTATATTACAGATGGCAGCCATGAATTTGAGTTTTCTTCCTAATCTAATAACCATTGCTCGTATTTTATTTATAGTGCCTTTGGTTATTTGTTTGCTGAATGAAGATTATAAAAATGCATTGCTCATTTTTTTTGTAGCGGGACTTTCTGATGGTATTGATGGTTTTTTAGCGAAACGATTTAATTGGAAAAGCCGATTTGGCGCCATCTTAGATCCAATCGCCGATAAGTTATTACTGGTTTCAACTATGCTGTTATTGGCTTTAAACAAAGAGCTCAGTTGGTGGCTATTTGGATTAGTCACTTTAAGAGACCTAGTGATTGTGATTGGTGCAACGGTATATCATAAAAAGCTTGGTCCTTATGAAATGCAACCAAGTCGTTTAAGTAAAGCCAATACCTTTTTTCAAATTTTATTGCTCGTATCATTATTAGTTAACCTAGGCTTATTTATACTTCCTGCGTGGCTTATTACAATTTTATTAATAACCGTTTATATAACGACTGTTTCCAGTGGTGTGCACTACGTTGTGCTGTGGGGCAGCCGATTTATGCGGAATAAACATTAGGGAATATCATGACCGACTTAAAGCGATGGTGGTGGCTCGGTATTTTTATTATTTTAGGCATCTGTTTTTATGCCCTTAGTCCCATTCTTTCTCCATTTTTGATTGGTGCAACTTTTGCCTACCTTGGTGATCCTCTTGTCGATTGGTTTGAAAAGAAAAAACTACCAAGATTGGTCGGTGTGCTTGCGGTGTTTATTGTTTTTACCTTGATCGCAACCTTATTTATTTTAATGATGGTTCCAATGCTTGGAAGCCAAATCGAAATTGCGATTGAAGGCTTACCACGGCTTATTCAATACGCTGAAGTTAACTGGTTACCTTGGATTAACCAGCAGCTTGGCGAGGGCGCTGCATTAACGGATTTAAATTCATTCGAGTCCATTTTGAAAAAGCAATTTATGTCCGATCAGTCAGCGTTTACCGAAATATTCTCTAAAATAACCGCATCGAGTTTGGCTTTATTTGCTTGGTTTGCCAATTTAGTTTTAATCCCAGTGGTTACTTTTTATCTATTACGCGATTGGGACATTATGGTCGAAAAAATCATGCGTCTATTACCGCGTAAAGTGGAGCCCGTTATTCAGCAATTAACCCATGAATGCGATGAGGTGTTGAGTGCTTTTGTGCGCGGACAATTAATGGTGATGATTGCTTTAGGGGCTATTTATGCAATTGGTCTGCAAATTGTAGGACTTAATTTAGCCTTGTTAGTCGGGATGATTGCCGGGCTTGCGAGTATAGTTCCGTATTTAGGCTTTTTTATAGGCATCATTTTTGCCGTACTGGCAGCTTTAGTTCAGTTTGGTGATCCCAGTATTTTAATATGGGTTGCTTTAGTATTTGGAATAGGGCAGCTATTAGAAGGAATGGTGTTAACACCCATATTAGTGGGTGATAAAATTGGTTTGCATCCTGTTGCCGTTATTTTTGCGATTATGGCTGGCGGTCAACTATTTGGCTTTGTAGGTATTTTAATTGCTTTGCCGGTCGCTGCTGTCATTATGGTGCTGCTACGTCACGCTCACGATAAATATGTGAACAGTGTTTTATACGGAAAAGATGATGAACTTGAAACGTGTGCAGAGAATCAACAAGAATGTGTGGAAGCTCAAAGCTTGCAAATGCAGAGTGAACAAAGCTCTGAAACTGTAAATGCTAATGCTGATCTTACCCAGGGTTTGGCGCCAAAGTGATGATCAAATTATTTCAGATTTCCCTAAAGCTGTATTAAGCCATGCAACAAATTCCTCTAGAGCTACGCTGGGATCACCAGGTGAATCTTGATTCTTTTCTAACAGGAAAGAATCAAGTGCTTATTGATTATGTAAAACAGATTGAACAATTATCCGATGGGCACTTTATCTATATTTGGGGCGAGAGTTCGGTTGGAAAGTCTCATTTGCTACAAGCTTTAGCTAATCGGTTTGAAAACCATCCTGTGATTTACTTAGGGCTAGATGACCCGGATATCTCCGCTCAAGTACTCGATGGGCTCGAATATTTTCAGGGCGTTTTTATTGATGACATTCAAGCAATAGAACAACAATCAGATTGGGAAGAAGGGTTATTCCATTTATTTAATCGTTTAAAAGACACTGGGCAATCTCTTATTGTTTGTTCCAATGTGCCGCCAAATGAAATCAATATCGCTTTGCCTGATTTAAAATCACGATTTAACTCAATGATTACCTTTAAATTAGCGGGTTTATCCGATAACGACAAAATGGTGTTATTGCAGCAACAAGCCTCTGTTGTTGGACTCGAAGTGCCAGACGAAGTCGCTCGGTTTGTTTTAAATAGAAGTTCGCGAGACTTAACCGCATTGCTAAATTCGTTTAAAAAGCTCGATAAAGCTTCCCTTATCGAGCAACGTAAAATAACGGTGCCTTTTGTTAAGCAGGTGCTTGGTCTTTAGCCTGTTTCTCTTCAAATAAAAACTCGAGGCTTTCGGCAGCATGCCTTAAATGTGGAATAACGATTGAGCCTCCTACTAAAAGCGCAATGCTCATGGCCTCATCTATTTGTGCCTTGGTAAACCCAGCCTTTACCGAGCCTTCTAGGTGATAATCGATGCAGTCATTACAACGCAACACCATGGAGGCTACTAGGCCAAGTAACTCTTTGGTATCGGAAGGCAGTGCGCCATCTCCATAAGCTTGTTTATCAAGTGAGAAGAAGCGCTTGGTCAATAAGTTGTCGGTATTTAAAGCTTTTTCGTTGCCCGCCAATCGCTTTTCGCGAAAGGCTTCAAATGCGTTAGTCATACGCTCTCCAGAAAAATTGAAAGCACCAGTTTATGGTATTTGCGATCACAGTCAACCTGAAATAGGCTATAGTTCTATTCCAAAAAGTTTTTACCAATATTCGTTGTCAGAAAACTCAATCGCGTCAATAATACGCGCTTTTTAACAGAGGGAAGCTATGCCCACTCGTTTTTACATGCCGGCAGAATGGTCATCACATAAAGCTTGTTGGATGGCTTGGCCATGCCGTATCGATTTATGGCCCGATATCGAAAAAGCTCGAAATGCCTTTGCAACGGTGGTTCAGGCCATCAGTGAATTTGAGCCTGTTATTGTGGTGTGCGATCCAAAAGATAAAGCAGGGTGTACGGCTAAAGTAGGCGCATTTGCGACTGTTTTGGACTGGGCCATTAACGATTCTTGGACTCGCGACTCAGGTCCAATTTTTGTTAAAGACGACACTGGCATTCCAACTTTATTAGATTATCGTTTTAATGGTTGGGGTGAAAAGTTTGTCCCTTTTAATGAAGATGCCATGTTTGTTCATCGCGCGGCAAAGCATTTAAGTTATTCGCTCGTCACTTCAAACTTAGTGGCTGAAGGTGGAGCGATTCATGTAGATGGCGAAGGTACTGCCTTGACTACCAGACAATGCTTACTTAATAAAAATCGTAATCCTGACTGGACAGAACAGCAGATTGACCAAGAGCTTTCGCGGGTAATCGGTGCTGATAAAGTGATTTGGTTGAATGAAGGACTGCTCGATGATCATACTGATGGTCACATCGATGAGCTTGCTTGTTTTTCAGCGCCCGGAAAAGTGTTGGCTTTGTATACTGATGATCAAAGCGATGCCAATTTCAAAACACTCAATGAAAACTTTAATTTGCTCAGTAATTCAATTGACGCAAAAGGTCGAAAGCTAGAAGTAACCAAAATCATGCAGCCCGAAGCACGTTATTTAGCTGATGGTACTCGCATGTCATTATCTTATATTAACTTTTATATTGCCAATGGTGGCATTGTGATGGCGGAGTTTAATCAACCCGATTATGACAGAGCGGCCAAAGAAGTGATCCAAGCTGCATTCCCGGATAGAAAAATAACCCAAATTCCAGCGCTGGAAGTTTTTGAAGGCGGCGGTGGAATTCATTGTATTACGCAACAACAACCCAATTTTGACGGAGTATAATTATGAGCCAAGTTACTGTTGCCGCGACTCAGTTTGCCTGTGATTGGAATATTGAAGGTAACCTTAATAAAGCCGAAGCGATGGTTCGTGAAGCCCATGAGCAAGGCGCACAAATTATTCTAATTCAAGAGCTATTCGCAGCTCCTTATTTCTGTAAAGATCAACTGGGTAAACATTTTGATTTAGCTGAGCCGTATGAAGGAAACTCTATCCTTGAGCGTTTTAGTAAGTTAGCAAAAGAGTTAAAAGTAGTTTTGCCAGTTAGTTATTTTGAACGTGCCAATCAAGCTTACTTTAATTCGTTAGCAGTGATTGATGCAGATGGCACAATTTTAGATAACTACCGTAAAACCCACATTCCAGACGGCCCCGGCTATCAAGAAAAATATTATTTTTCACCTGGCGATACTGGTTTTAAGGTTTGGGATACCGCCTACGCAAAAATTGGCGTGGCTATTTGCTGGGATCAATGGTTTCCTGAAGCCGCCCGTTGCATGGCATTAGAAGGTGCTGAAATATTATTCTACCCAACCGCTATTGGGAGTGAACCGCAAGATCCCACCATAAACTCTAGAAGGCATTGGCAACGTGTCATGCAAGGTCATGCTGCAGCTAATGTAACGCCAGTTGTCGCGTCAAATAGAGTAGGGCACGAAGAGGGTGAAACCTGTGGCATTACTTTTTATGGCTCGTCGTTTATAGCCGATCCTACGGGTGATAAAATTGCTGAAGCGGGTAAAGAAGAAGAGGCGTGTTTAATTGCCACTTTCGATTTAAAAGCGTTGAATGAGCAACGTCGAACTTGGGGGTTATTCCGAGATCGTCGTCCAGAACATTACTCAAGGATTACTAAGCTTTAATGAGTAAGCGTTAAGTAAAAAAGCCATCGATTAAGATGGCTTTTTTACTTATTTACAATTTGCACAAATAATACAAAGAAATAAATTGAGTTTATTCTGATTATTGAGAGTTTGACTTAGGCAACGAACAGCCAGTTTTTTGTCTTTTGTCATTTCGCACTTGATGCGAAATCCAGTATTTTATTGGAACATAAACTCAAGCATATAACGGTAGCTTTAGGCAAAGATCGGACATAATTTCATCTCGGAGTTTTGTTTTTAAACTAAGCATGGACTAAGTGATTTATATCGTGTTTCGCTACTAAGCGAGGGTATTTTTGAATGCCACAAAAATACCCGAAAAATGGCTTGCTATGCAATTCACTGAATTCCTAAAAAGTATCTTTTCTGTTCACAC
>JBFHSP010000142.1:0-7649 GCA_041591085.1 Kangiellaceae bacterium
CCGCAAATCGAAGCTAGTTTACCAACACCCAGTTGTTTAAACAGATTATCGAGCTTTTCAATTGAAGGCTCAGCACTGCGGGGTGGCATATCGCGTCCGTCTAAAAAGCCATGAACATAAATGTGTTTTGCACCACGTTTAGCTGCCATTTCAATCATAGCAATAATATGGTCTTCGTGACTGTGCACACCGCCCGGTGATAAAAGCCCCATAATATGCACAGCTGCATTGTTAGCAATCGCATCATCTACCGCTTTAACAAGGGTTTCATTTTCAAAAAAATCGCCGTCTTCTATCGATTTTGTAATGCGAGTAAAGTCTTGATAAACCACACGACCGGCACCTAAGTTTAAATGCCCTACTTCAGAGTTACCCATTTGTCCGCTAGGCAATCCAACATCGAGCCCAGAACCAGAGATTAGCGTGTGAGGGCATTGTTGCCACAATCGATTGAAATTAGGTGTATTGGCGGCCATTATGGCGTTGTTTTTCGGGTCTTCAGAATAGCCCCACCCATCTAAAATCAGTAATACCATGGGTTTGATTGCGTGTGTCATTCAAATACCTGTTAATCGTTGTGACGAGATTATTAAACCTGAACTCATATTTTGCGCGATTATACCTCAGATTTACACTCATGGCTTGGTTGCTTATTTACATAAACTTAAGATGCTTAGTCACTTTTGCACGATTTGTGAACCCACCCCCAAAAAGAATGGTTGGAGCGACAACAGCGATCAGTTATGCTAAAAACCAAAATACACTCAATAAGTTAAATCGACTCACTAAATGCCAAAAAACACCGATTTTTTCGCTCATTCTCAACGAACTTCGCTCAGAGCACGTTCGAGCGGCTGGTTTTTTGTGTGCGTTATTTTATTGCTGAGCTTTTTTATCGCTCGGTTAACCGGCTGGGATAAAACCTTAAATGATATTTGGCGGATCAGCGCCTTTAATATGTTACACAATACACCAACCCAATCGAGTGATTCTTTTTGGGTCGGAGTTAAAGATCATGAAGTTCAACAAGTGATTGATTGGCTAAAAGCCCCAACCGCTGCAATCGATTTACCTCACACCATTTTGTGGCTTTTACCGATAGAGCCACCAAAAATAAACTCAAGCGTTTTAACTCAAGAAAAACCATTCATTAACGAGTCAGAACAAGCAGCAGATGCCAGTACCCAAAATACAGAAACAGACCTATCGAGCGATCTATCGCAAGAGAATGCGGAGCCGGTAGAAATGCCGGTAATAACTCCCCCGTTCCAAGGCAACCTTGTTACCTTATCAGCGCAGCGACCGCAAATGCACATTGATGCTTCAATTCAATGGTGGCAATGGCCGCCGCTGTCACAATTGATTGGAGAATGGATCCACGGTCACTCCAATACCCATTATTCAAGTTTTGCGATCACTGATGAATGGTTCAAACAAGAGCATTTTAATTTAAGCTGGGCGCTCGGTTGGTATTTGTTAGCCAATAAGTTACAAACACCGTCAAAACCAGCAATAGATGACACTTTTTTTTCAGCAACCATCGATCAATTACCGTTATCGCACCGATTCGCTTCGCCTTATGAATATTGGATTAATCCCATCAGCCATGACACGGCTTCGTCTTCGTACTTAGACCTTGAATCCTTTATCAACCAAACAGAAAAACCCAGTTTTATTGGATTGATTCCTACTTCTGCTTGGACCAATAGTTCGGTTTGGCATAAACACTTAGCCGCATTTCAACAAATTAATCGCAACCAGTTTGCTCAAGAGGTCGACTTATATGACTTTTTGTTGGTGTTTGGCGCTATGGGCTGTCTATTTTTATTCAGTTGGGCGCAAAACCAAACACTGACTAAATTATTTGCTTTGTACGGCTTTACTTTTTTTATCATTAGCTTAATTTCTTTTTTAATCCTAAAAGAAGTGCGACTGTGGGTACCAACGTTTGAATTGCTTTTGATGTTTTTGCTAAGTTTTTTGTGTGCGCTGTTAGAAAAGCAACACCAAAAGCCACTGCGCCAATTAATGACCTCGCGCACAGAATGGGGATATTTAGCTGCGTTACATTTCCAAAATCAGCAGCAATTTGCCAAAGCATGGGAAACCTTGAATCAATTACCCAGTCATACTCGCCAACTCGATCAGAGCTATGATTTAGCCCAAGAAGCAGAGCGCAAACGCGACTATGTGTTAGCGCAAACTATTTATCAATCTATCAGTAAAAAAGATAAACGCTTTAAAGACTCTGAGCAAAAATCAGCAAAACTGGCGCAAATCATTCAAGCTAAACCGACTATTTTAGGTGCCACCCAAAATTTAGAAGGCACTTTGGTGATGCCGACCGAGGGCGTCACTCCGCCAACTTTAGGCCGTTACCAAATAGAAGGCATTTTGGGTAAAGGTGCAATGGGAGTGGTGTATCGTGGTATTGATCCGGCGATAAACCGAGAGGTTGCCATTAAAACGCTGACTTTGGTAGAAAGCACAGCAGAAAATAATGCAGAGCTGGCTCGTGAACGATTTTTTCGCGAAGCAGAAACCGCTGGCAAATTGCGCCATAAAAACATTGTTACTATTTACGATGTGGGCGAAGAACAAGAGCTTGCTTTTATTGCCATGGACTTACTGACTGGCGTTCCACTTGATCATCATATTCGAACTGACAAACTGTTGCCGTCAGCACTGGTGTATCAATTAATGATTCAACTGGCTGACGCACTCGATTACGCCCATGATAAAGGTGTGGTTCATCGCGATATTAAACCCGCTAATATTGTGTTTGATGATGATAAAGCGCAAATAGTTATTACCGATTTTGGCATTGCGCATTTAGTGGATCACAGCAAAACTCAAACGGGAGCCATATTAGGCAGTCCGTTTTATATGTCGCCAGAACAAATTCAAGGTCAAAAAGTGGATAAGCGCAGCGATTTATTCAGCGCGGGCGTAACGTTTTATCAGCTACTCAGCGGCCAGTTACCTTTTAAAGGCGACTCGCTTGCCACCGTGGCACTAAATGTTACATCGCAAAAACAAACGCCTATTCGAAAAATAAGACCGGATCTACCGGCCAGCGCGAGTCGTATAGTAAACAAGGCTTTGCAGAAGAAACCGGCCGATCGATATCAATCGGCTGAAGAAATGAAAGCAGCATTAGTGTCTGCTCTTAAGAAAGATTTCAAAAAAGATCCTATCCTTTAATAGGCTTTAAATAAACGACGCAGCTATGAGCGAAACTACACTTTTTAACTGGACCATTAACGGTGTTTCTCATGAAGGCAAAAAACGACGCACCAATGAAGACAGCATTGGTTGGCATAATGACATCGAAAATCAGTGGTTATGCGCAGTGTTGGCTGATGGTATGGGTGGTCATGCCGCTGGTGAAATTGCCTCATCGATGGCACGCAGTCAGTTTTTAGATTTGGTAGAGCACTTATTCACCGAGCCTAAATCGAAAGACCACAAACACGGCCTGCATCCCAGTGAGCACACCATGCGCAGTGCTTTAAGCGAATTTATCCGCCGAGTCGATATGCAAATAAAAACCCATGCCGAATTTCATCCTGAAGACAAAGGGCTTGGCACAACCTTAGTCGCCTTAGTTATTTATTCCGAGCAAGCTTGGATTGTCAACATTGGAGATTCACGCTGTTATCGCTTTAGAGACAATCAGTTACAGCAACTGACTCGGGATGACACCCTGGTACAAAGTTGGCTAGATAACGGTAAAATAACCTACGAACTGGCGGAGAAATCCCCTTATAAAAACGTATTAACCCAGGCATTAGGCGCCAAAGAGGAGCTATCTCCGCAAATATTGAGCGTTGAAATTGCACCGGGAGATCGATTTTTATTATGCAGCGATGGATTAACAGGTTGCATTGATGATCGTATGATATGTGATACTCTGAAACAAAACGCGCCAGAGCCTATTTTGCACCAATTGCTAGATGAAGCCTTAGCTTTAGGCGCACCCGATAACGTATCGCTGATACTGATTGGCGAGGCGAAATAAAGGAAACACAATGGCCTATTTAGCCCTTTTGGTTGATGATGTAGTCGTCAACAAATTTAACTTAAATGAAAATGCATTAACCATTGGTCGCTCACCGAATAACCAAGTTCAAATTGAAGACAATGCGGTGAGCAGTTTTCATGCACAAATCACCCAAGAGTCAGATCCTTACTTTGAAGGCCAGATTCGCTATGTGCTAGAAGATTTAAAAAGTACCAATGCCACCAAAGTAAATGGCATGAAGGTGAGCCACCACACTTTAAACAATGGCGACTTGATTCAAATTGGTTACAATAAATTTCGCTTTGTTGATGAGCAACAGTCGAACTTGGATCGCACCGCGGTAATTTTACCAGACTAACACTTTTTCTAGACTCAGCTCGTTTAAAGAATACCCCCTGTGCAAGAAGGTTTAAGCCGTATTCTTGATACGATACTTTTAGAAACAAGTCGAAGTTAACATCGTTCAACTATAAGAGTTATATGAAAGTCATTGCCTCAATATTAACCGGATGTATCCTCCTAGTAGGCTCAGCTTATGTCAACGCCGCTCCCTTTGAAAAAGTTGTTTATGCCAAAGAGAAAACAAAAATCAGTCTTAATCGCGAGACAATGATTTATATCATGGCCGAAGATCAAGGTTGGCAAGTGGTTGAACAATGTACCCGAAGTGTGTATTACCCCGATTTATTTTGGCGGGTAACCAACGACCAAGTTGAGGCAATTGAAAAACGATTAAAAACCCATCTTAAAAAGCTTGCTGAGAAAAAAGCCGAGTTTGTTCCAGAAGATTTAGAAAACTATAAGCGCCAATATATTGGTTATACTCTAAATGGCGTATCTTACATATACGGAAATTATTTTCCAAAAAACGCCAAACTAGAAGTTGATCCTATTCGTGAAGGCGTGGTGTCTTGTCGAGGTGACAAGCGCTATTGGGCAAGCTTGTTTAATATAGAAACATTTAAATTCGAAGCGATTGAGCCAAACGATAAACTGGTCAAACCCAAAGGCGCAATTGACCCAAATGTATTTCCACCCGATGAACCTCCAGCTTATTAATGGAAAAGCGCTTACTGTTTATTCGTCATGCTAAAAGTGCTTGGGATAATCCCAAGCTTTCCGATCATCAAAGACCACTGGCTCCTCGCGGAATTAAAAATTGCAAAACCATGGTAGAGCGGCATGCCAATTTATTATCAACTTATTCCGCTATTTATTGTTCCACCGCAGAACGTACTAAGCAAACCCTTCATTATTTACAGCTTAATTCAGCAATAGCTGAACTTACAGATGAGCTTTATAGCTTTGATGAAGATGATGTTCTCTCATTTATAAAACAGCTGGATGAAAACAAAACCTCCGTGATATTAATTGGCCATAATCCAGCATTTGAGTTTGCGATTGAGCAATTAACTGGAACGCATTTTTCTAAATTTCCAACCTGTGCATTTGCTGAAGTTATTGTTCGACAATGTGCGTGGAAGGAAATAGAGTTGCATCGCCATACACTGAAATTATGGGACACGCCAAAGCATAAAGAACTAAATCCGTATTGACATAGAAAAACTAAATTAATAAAGTCCAATTTTTAACTTTGAGCATCAGATTTTTATGGTTGATTTTTCAAAAGGAATAGTTATGAAATACTGCTTCGTTTTCCTGCTCTATTCAGCTTTTATTCTTAGTGGCTGTGCGACAACTCAAGTTGCTCCGAAATCGCTTGATGATTTTAGTAACGATATAAAGATACAATTCAACATGTATAAGAGAAAAGCAAGTACTCATCGCGCTTTTGCAGTGGCAAAGTATGGAAAAAAGGATTTTTTTGGATTCAGCGCTTCATACCCTAATGTTGAAGAAGCTGAAGCACGAGCTTTAGACGAGTGCTACAAATACGCGAAGGCATATAGATACGACATGAAATGTTTCATTTTTCATAGTGAATAAACAGCTTTACACCAATTTAACAAGATAAATATTTATAAGTACATTGGCTATGAAAAAATACATGGTAGTAGAAAAATTTAAACCGGGACTCATGGAAGAGAACTATCGAGTCTATAACGAGCTTGGAAGGCAATTTCCTAATGGTCTTTATTACCTGAACTCCTGGGTTAATACGGAGAAAAACATTTGCTTTCAATTAATGGAGTCGAATGATGAATCATTGTTTTATCAATGGTTCAAAAAGTGGGATAAATACGTTGATTTTGAATTGTATCCAATAGACTAACAGGACACGCTATGAAAACTCTTATTAAACCAATATTTCTAGTTTTATTTTTACTAATTACAACTAATTCGGTCAATGCTGCTTGCAATTCCGATTGTCAGCTAGAGCAAATTAAAAGCTATTTCAAGGCGCTAGATTTAATCAGCCGTAAAGGATCTGCCGAAAAGGATATAGACGACTTTCTCAATTTGGTTCACGATGACGTTCAATACATTCACGTTGAGTATGAAGCCAACTTTAACAAAACGACCTGGCGAGAAGCCTTTGTCAGAAATTTAAAACGAGGCGCTTATAATAACAGCGAACATAATCAGCAACGCATTTTAAAGTCTATTTTTGGTAAGAATCACATAGCTATTGAATATGCTCATGGAGAAGTACAACCCGATGGCTCTTGGAAAGCCGAAGAACCCTTGCTTGTTTTATTTGGATTCTCTGACGATAAAATTACTCTCGTAAAAGAGCTTTGGTAAAAACTTAAAACGTATAGCTCAATTCAATACTGGTGGTGCGTCCTTCTATGGAAGGAGTACCTTCAGATCCTTCTACATTACCTGTGCCATTAATAGGATAAAGAGCATCATTATCAAAAAGATTATTGATCATCATTCGCCATTGCAATCCTTCTAACCAATGGAGTTGTTGAACTAAACCAACATTGAATGTAGCAGAGCCTGACAATTTGACATCGGTAGGTGAATAGAAATCATGAAAATACAGACCGTTAAAATGGAGTTTAGACGCACCAAAATCCGTTTCAAAATTTCGCACAACTTGAAATTTAATCATTTGCTCAGGAAACGCTATGGGATGATCACTGGCCGTTGAATAAATTCCAGCAAGGTTATCTGTGGCACTTATGGCTTTTACTAATGAATAACTTCCAGAAAATTGCCAAGTATCGAACTTCCAAATCGCATCAACTTCTAAGCCCCATTGTTTTAGTTGTCCGCTTTGGTTTTGAAAATACCAGTTACCATTCCAAGTACCCACGCTATCGGTACCTACTTGATCGCCATACTGTAAGGTTTCGTAGCCATTAGCTTCTGCAGCAATAATGTTTTTAGTGGTGTTAAAAAATAAAGTATTTTGCCAAAGATAGTTTCCCCCTCTTTGGGTGTAAGCCAGTTCCAAACTGTCTAAAACTTCTGGTTTTAACAAGCTCAATTGGCGGTTATCATTTGCGGCAATCCCATCATAGTCAAAATCGGCTTCGGTGGTTGCAATGGCATTAAGTGCGGCAAAATTATTTTGTGACATCAGCCCATCTTGAACAAATCCGCCAGAAAACTGAACGCCAACGGCTCCGCGAAAACCACGTTGCCAACTTACTCTATAGTGTCGATGCGCTTCCAATAAGTAAATCATTCCAAGGCGAGGACTGAGTTGACC
>JBFHSP010000143.1:0-7645 GCA_041591085.1 Kangiellaceae bacterium
ATGCCTATTGTGGCGATCACTTAGTGCTTGGTTTAAGTGTTTGTCATGAAACACAAGTTATTGACGAATTAGCGTTCCATGGTGAAAGCTGCGCAGTTTGCCGAGGTTCAACCTCTTTAATGGTTCAGCTACTTAGAAAGTCCCGCTTAGAACACGCTGTAAAATTAACAAACGATACTTTAGCTGCGTTAAGAGCTAAAAGAGAATGGCCGCTAGAAACACAACTTTTACAGTGTTTGGATTCTTATCCCATTAGAAAGCAATGTGCAGAGTTGCCGTGGAAAACAGTTTTAGAGTTAATAAGTAATGAGCAAAATAAATTGAACACTAATAACAAAGCAACTCTCCGTTTAAACAAAATGGAAAGGGCTAGATAAGATGATTCAAGATTGGCATAGAATGGCGGAGCTTTTTGATGAAAAAAAGAGTTTTGTGCTAGCTACCATTTGTGAAACTCATGGCTCAACCTATAAAAAAGCCGGAGCAATGATGCTTTTTGCTGAGGAATCTTTTGTCGGTTTGATTAGCGGAGGATGTCTCGAAGGTGATTTGCAATTTCACGCTAAAGCTTGTTTGCAAGAAAATCAGCAAACGATTGTGACCTATGATTTGCGTGGGGAGCAAAATGATTGGTTAGGTTTAGGGCTCGGCTGTGAAGGCGTAATAGAAGTATTGTTGCAACCTTTGACTCCTAGTAATGAACATTTAGGTTTTGGAACTTTTTTAAATCATATTCAATCTAACATTATCAGTATTAAAGATACCTATGCCAGAAAGAATAAAAAGCATTTTTGCTTCCAGGCTCTTGATAGCAAGCCTTGTTTTAATTTTTATACTGAAGAAGATCTAGCGAAGTCTTCAAATCTCAGTGCGGTAATTGAACAGGCTTTTAACGGTGGCGATCGTCACATTGCAAGGAAAGTTGAATTTGATGGGAAGCGATTTTTATGTTCAGTTCAACAGCCTCAATTAAAGGTTTTGATTTGCGGAGCAGGTCCAGAGGTTGAGCCTTTTATACAAATGTGTAAGCCACTCGGTTGGCACGTAAGTGTTATTGATCATCGGCAGGCGCTGCTCGATTCTTTGTCTAAACTTGGTGTTTTATGTAAAAAGGTATCTTTGTCGGAACTTGCTAGTGAAGAGTTTGAATTAGATAGTCAGTACAATGCCGATGTTATTGTCATTATGTCGCATCATTTAGCGGCAGATACTGCATATTTGATCCAAGCGTTAAATATTGATGTTAATTTTGTAGGTTTATTAGGGCCGGCTCAACGTAGAGAAAAAATTTTAGAGTCGATTAATGTACAGTTTCATCATGTATCTGATCGCCTATATTCTCCAGTTGGATTATCAATAAAAACTTACTCTCCCGCGACAATCGCTCTTTCTATTATTGCTCAAATTCAAGAGGTGAGTTATGAGCGAATTTAGTCAAGCTAAGCTTTCTCATAATATTAAAGGATTAGCCATAATAATCTGCGCGGCGGGTAATTCATCACGGCTCGGACAACCTAAGCAATTATTGAAATTCAACGAAGAAAAACTGCTGCAACGCCAACTTAACTTAATGCAGCAAGTACTCATTCAGTCAGGTTTAACAGGTCAGGTTGTGTGTGTGTTAGGCGCAAATACAGGAAAAATAATTGAACAGATTAATTTTAGTCAAGTAAACGTTTTGATTAATGATAATTGGCAACAAGGGCTTTCTTCAACAATTGCTTTTGCAATTCATAAATTACTGCTTCATAAAACAAACGAGTCTGTATTTGATGGTGTTATGATTGTTTTAGCCGATCAATGGAAGTTGCAACTACAAGATATTTTAAGTCTTATTGATTCTTGGAAAGAACAGAGTCAATTGAATAACAATGAGCAAATTATATGCAGCGAATTTTTAAGTGAAGAGCATCAGCTTAAACTATCTCCACCAGTCATTTTTCCGTGTAAATATTTTTCTGAATTAGCCTTGTTGTCTCCATCAGACAAAGGGGCGCAATGGTTACTAAATAAGTATCGAAATAGAGTGAGTGTCGTATCAATCTTGAATGCAAAGTTTGATATTGATACGCCCGAACAGCTTGCACTTTTTAATCAAAGTCAAAATCAAAATCAAAATCAAAATCAAAATCAAAATCAAAATCAAAATCAACTAGGGTTGGATTTACTTTCAGGCACCCTTTCTAATTAAGGAGAACTTAATGGTTCGTTTAAATATCAATGGAGAAATCAAAGAAATCGATGTACCAAGCGATATGCCCCTGCTATGGGCTTTGCGCGATGTATTGAATATGACCGGAACAAAATACGGTTGTGGTATGGCCCTTTGTGGCGCTTGTACGGTGCATCTTGATGGAGAAGCTGTACGCAGCTGCGTGCTTCCTGTTTCAGCGGTGGGGGATAAAAAAATAACTACCATTGAAGGCTTATCTGAAAAAGGAGACCATCCGGTACAACAGGCGTGGATTGAACATAATGTGCCGCAATGTGGCTACTGTCAGTCTGGTCAAATAATGAGTGCGGCTGCGCTTCTAGCAAAAAATGCGGCTCCAACGGATGACGACATTAATATGGCCATGTCAGGTAATTTATGTCGATGCGGTACTTATCAGCGTATACGATCGGCCATTCATACAGCGGCAAAAAATTCTTAATCAGTTTTTACCTAAATCAGTAACAATGCGATCAAGAATTATCAAGCACTTAATAAAGGAGATTAATGAGTGAATTATTTCTCAATTAGTGGTGAACAATTACCTGCGAGTTTTGCCGTAACAATTGCTGACTCAATAGTTGTTAAAAATGTTAGTCGTAGAAGTTTTTTAAAGGGATTGGGATTTGCCTCAAGCGCTTTTGTACTAGCTGCAGGTTGGAGTTCATCAACACATGCCTCCATTAAGTGGAATGATAAAGAAAATCATCCAGCTGATTTTGAGCCAAATGTGTATGTAAGAATTACCACAAGTAATGATGTGATCGTCACTTGCCATCGGTCAGAAATGGGACAAGGAATAAGAACGAGTATGCCCATGTTGATTGCTGATGAATTAGGGGCGGCTTGGTCAAGCATTAAAGTTGAGCAGGCGCTTGCTAATAGTAAATATGGAAGTCAAAACACCGATGGCTCTACTTCAATTCGTAAGTTTTATGAATTAATTCGACTGTCAGCTGCAACCGCCAGAACCATGCTAATAACTGCCGCGGCTAATCAATGGCAAGTAGAGCCTTCTGAATGTGAAGCGATAGACTCAAAAGTTATTCATTCAGTGAGTAATCGTTCGATATTATTTGGCGATCTTGTTGCTGAAGTTCAGAAGTTAGAAGAGCCTGCCTATGAATCGGTTAGACTAAAATCTTCAAAGCAATTTCGTTGGATAAATCAAAGTAAAAAAGTGCCTTTGGTTGATGGCTTCGATATAGCTACGGGTAATACAACATTTGGCATTGATGTTTATTTGCCCAATATGAAAGTAGCCGTAATAGCGCGACCACCTGTGCTAGCCAGTAAAGTCAAATCATTCGATTCGGCTGCCGCTTTAGAAATTTCAGGTGTTGTTGATATTGTTCAGTTAGATGATCTGGTGGAGCCGGCCTTGTATAAACCTATGGGCGGGATTGCTGTTATTGCCAATAATACTTGGGCGGCAGAGCAAGGTCGTAAAGCTCTTAAAATTGAATGGGAGTGGAGTGAACATAGAACGCACAACAGCCAAGAGCAAAGAAAGCAAATGTCGGAAAGCCTGGATCATGCAGACACTATATTAAGAGACAAAGGCGATGTTGAGAAAACTCAATCTGGAGCAAAAAATTTAATAACTTCAGAGTATTATGTGCCAAGGTTAGTGCATGCGCCAATGGAACCTCCCATGGCAGTTGCTGACTATAAAGATGGAAACTTTAATATTTGGGCGTCTACACAGGCGCCTCAAGCGGCGCAAGATACCGTTGCTCAGTTAACGGGTGTTAAAAAGAAAAATATTAATTTATACGTGACTCTTTTAGGAGGCGGATTTGGCCGGAAATCAAAAGCTGACCATGTTGCTGAGGCGGCTATTTTATCAAAACGTTTAGGTTACCCGATTAAAGTGACTTGGCTTCGTGAAGAAGATATTCAACAAAGCTACTATCACGCGGAAAGTTTACAAAGATTATCATCCACTATCGATGTTAATAATCAAGTGGAGTCTTGGTTACATCGAGTCGCTGAACCACCTATAGGAGCAACCTTTCAAAAAGGTGCAGATCTCATTGGCGGTGAGTCGAACTTAGGGTTAATTGATGTACCATTTAATATTCCTCATCTTCGCTGCGTTGCGGGTCGAGTAAAAGCGCATCATCGAATTGGTTGGTTACGATCGGTTACTAATATTAATCATGCTTTTGCTGTCAGCAGTTTTGCAGATGAACTTGCTGCACATGTTAAAAAAGATCCCAAAGATTTTCTATTGGAGTTAATTGGCCCAGATCGAAAAATTGATCTGAGCAAAGAAAAAGCTGAGTATTCAAATTATGGTGAAGATATCAATCAACATCCAATTGATACTGGCCGTTTAAAACAAGTGATCAAACGAGTAGCGCAAAACTCCGGTTGGGATAAACGAGCAAAGCAAAATCGATTTTTAGGAATAGCTGCTCATCGAAGCTTTGTGTCCTATGTTGCTGCTGTCGCTGAAGTTGAAAAGTTAGCATCGGGAAAATTAAAGCTTAAAAAGATTTGGATTGCTTGTGATTGCGGAACGGTGGTTAATTTAGATCGAGTTCATTCACAAATGGAAGGCGCAGCCATTTTTGGTAGTTCAATTGCGCTATACAGCGAGATTAATTCAACTCAAGGTGTCATCAATCAATCAAATTTCCATGATTATCGGTTAACGAGAATGAATGAAGCGCCAGAGGTTGATGTGGATGTAATTATTAGCGAGCATCCTCCTGGAGGGGTAGGTGAGCCAGGTGTTCCGCCTATTGCGCCAGCTATTGCTAATGCCGTTTTTGCAGCAACCGGAAAACGATATCGTGATCTTCCTTTAACTCAACATAATATTTTTGACTAGTTAGACCGTATTTTAAAGTATGTTGCGGCTAGATTAATAAGAATTATTGTTTGGCTTATGTGTTTGTTAACTGAGCAATAATTCTTTTTTATTTAGAGTCAGAGATTCAATAGTCGTTTATAATTCAATTTTTTAATTAGGCCGTTAGTTCATGAGCAGTAATGAAGCTTTACATTTCCAATTGAATACGCCTTTTGCTCCAGCTGGCGATCAACCGACTGCAATTGCCGAATTGCTTGACGGATTGGAAAACGGCCTTGCTCATCAAACCCTATTGGGAGTGACCGGTTCGGGTAAAACCTATACCATAGCTAATGTCATCGCACAGTCGAATCGTCCTGCGCTTATTATGGCGCCTAATAAAACTTTAGCAGCACAACTTTATGGAGAAATGAAAGAGTTTTTCCCTAATAATGCCGTTGAATATTTTGTCTCTTACTACGATTACTATCAACCAGAAGCTTATGTACCAACCACTGATACTTTTATTGAAAAAGATGCATCGATTAATGACCATATAGAACAAATGCGACTTTCGGCAACACGCGCTATTTTAGAGCGGCGTGATGCCATTATTGTAGCATCGGTTTCGGCGATTTATGGATTAGGCGATCCAGAAAAATTTCATGCAATGGTAATGCACATAAAAGTAGGAGATAACATCGATCAGCGTGGCGTGCTAAGGCGACTTGCTGAGTTACAGTACACACGAAATGACCTTGATCTGCAACGAGCAACTTATCGAGTTCGCGGTGATGTTATTGATATTTTTCCAGCTGAATCAGAACGAGATGCCATTCGTATTGAATTATTTGATGAAGAAGTCGAAGCGATATCGCAGTTTGATCCGCTAACCGGTGAAGTACTAAAAAAACTTCCTCGAGCGACCATTTTTCCAAAGAGTCATTATGTAACCGGTCGACAAACCGTGTTAGATGCCATCGAACAAATTAAAGAAGAATTAAAAGACAGGCTAACATTTTTTGAAAAAGAACATAAGTTGATAGAGGCTCAGCGTATTGAGCAGCGAGTCAAGTTTGATATTGAAATGATGGTGGAGCTTGGATACTGTTCAGGAATAGAAAATTATTCACGATATTTATCTGGTAGAGGCCAAGGTGAAGCGCCGCCAACTTTAATCGATTACTTACCTGCCGATGCCCTGATGATTATTGATGAGTCTCATGTCACAGTGCCTCAAATTGGAGCTATGTATAAAGGTGATCGTTCGCGCAAAGAAACATTAGTGAATTATGGATTTAGATTACCTTCGGCACTCGATAATCGTCCTTTAAAATTTGAGGAGTTTGAAAGTTTAGCGCCACAAACTATTTTTGTATCCGCAACACCTGGTCCTTACGAAAAAGAACACTCTGGTCATATAGCTGAACAGGTAGTTCGACCCACCGGGCTTTTAGATCCTGAAGTTGAAATTCGTCCTGTTGGAACTCAAGTTGATGATTTGCTTTCGGAAATAAATCGAAAAGTAGCTCTTAAAGAAAGGGTATTAGTGACTACGTTAACCAAACGAATGGCAGAAGATTTAACTGAGTATTATTTGGAGCATGGCGTTAAAGTTCGATACTTGCATTCTGATATCGATACGGTTGAGCGTATGGAAATTATTCGGGATTTGCGCTTAGGTGAGTTTGATGTTTTAGTTGGAATTAACTTATTACGCGAAGGATTAGATATGCCGGAAGTCTCCTTGGTGGCAATATTAGATGCCGATAAAGAAGGTTTTTTGCGTTCAGAACGTTCACTTATTCAAACAATTGGCCGTGCTGCAAGAAACTTAAATGGTAAAGCGATTTTATATGCCGATAGAATAACAGGCTCTATGCAAAGAGCGTTAGATGAAACTGAAAGACGTAGAACTAAGCAGAACGATTTCAATATTGAAAATAATATCACTCCTAAAGGCGTACAACGCTCTATTTCTGACGTGATGGAAATTGGCAGTTCTAATAGAAAAGGTAAAGTGAAACTTGCAAAAGTTGCAGACAAAAAAGGCAAGTATGTCGCATTAACCCCGGCGCAAGCAGAAAAAGAAATCACTTCTTTAGAAAAACAAATGTATGAGAGTGCAAAAAATTTAGAGTTTGAAAAAGCCGCTCAATTAAGAGACCAAATAAAGCAAATAAGGGACAAAGCTTATTCGTGATTGGAATCCCGTAGTAAAACGTCCATTCTCGACGATGCTCTTGACTCAAAAACAAATTTTTTTATTCGAGCCACCGGTTTTGACTCGCATTCCCACTCGACAAAATCTGCTTTTGTCAAACATACTTCAAGCTAGCTGAATCATAATTGATTTTTGCGAGCATTGAAGTCGCGATGTTCTTTGATAATTTTTGTCATAGCGAGGCGTTTCACGCCGTGGCTATCTCGCTTTAAATTAAACAAAAAGATAGATTATCGCGTCACTTCGTTCCTCATAATGACAAACCTTTATTTCGACCTACGGTCGAAATCACCCTCTTCCAATTTTGGGAGAGGGAAGGGAGAGGGTTAATGATTTAGTACTTTTCGACGTTAGGATAGTTCATCGCATCTTGCGACCGAGAAGGGGAAAAAGAGCACAAAGCGGAAAT
>JBFHSP010000144.1:0-7594 GCA_041591085.1 Kangiellaceae bacterium
ACCGAAATTTGGCGACCGGCGTCTTCGGCATTAATTGGCGATATTATTGAAAATAGGCAAACCCGTGAGCTTGCAATGCAAGGCTTGTATTTTGCAGTTAATGTTGGCTCAGCCATTGGCCCTATGTTGGGTTTTTGGTTGGGGCTTACTGCCGAGCCAGAATCCTTTTATATTACCGCGGTTGCTTTTTCTATTTTATTGGTGCTGCTGTATTGGGGAATGAAACAGCCGTCAATGATTCAGAAAAATAAAAAGGTTACTTCCGATAACATTGCTCAAGCAGAAAACTCATTTAAACAAAGTTTGAAAGTATTGGCGCAAGACAAACTGTTTCAATGTTTAATCGTAGCGAACATTTTATGTATGTTTATTTATGGACAAATGGATTCATCGCTGATCCAATATTTAACCCGATCTGAAGTGCCTGATTTATTAAAATTGGTATCGGCTATGATTTTTACTAATGCCATGGTCATAATTAGCAGCCAATTTTTATTGCTAAAATTAATGGCGGCCATTCCGTTAGTAAAACGGATTCAAATGGGATTGGTACTATTGACGCTGTCGCAATTATGGATGGCATTTAACCCGGTGGATTTATTTTGGGGATGGATTGGCGCGGTGATTGTGATGAGTTTGGCGGAAACCATTTTGTTTCCAACCATGAATGTACACATTGACCGCATTGCGCCCGATCATTTACGCGGTGCGTATTTTGGGGCGACTGCTTTTTATTCGTTTGGTTTCGCCTTGGCGCCTTTAGGTGGTGGTTGGTTGCTCGATCACATTGATGGTGTCGGCCTTTACTTGGTCAGTACGGTGTTATCGCTGCTGGTGATCGGGTTGTATTCTATTTTGAATCGGTTTGAACCAAAAGCTGTGAACTAAAATTGGTCGGTCAAATTTTTGAGATTGCCACGTCGTGCCTTCTTGCAATGACAGAATCAACAAAATTTATATTCTTTATTAAGAGGCTGAGTATTAATTCAGCCTCTTAAATTTAATCAATTTTAAATATCAAATTCAGCTAAAAGCAGCTTATGGAAATCGGCAATGGTTGACGTCATCAATACAAAGTCGGCATCAAACTTGGCGCGTTTGTCTTCAATGTTGAGTTCATCGTTTTGATTGAGTAACTCTTCGCCAAATTTCACGCTTTTAATTTGTAAGTCATCAGTGATGATGCATTTAAGTTGCTCTTGCATCCAAACGCCGATTTTACTGACAAAATAACCATCGTTAAGTAAATCGCGGATCACAAAATTTTCTGCTTCGTTGTCTTTAAATTTAGCAACGCGGGCATCGAGCGGATCTTTTAATTCATAATCACCGGAAAGTTTTAGCTGATCTGGCAATCCTTTCACAATCCACTCATTCATAATGGCCGCTGGATTGGTATTGCCGGTGAGTTTTGCCGCACCTAATACGCCTAGAGTATCAATGAGTAAACTGATAACGGTATCGGCAATGCTGGCGCTACCTGCATTAATCACCATAAATTTATTACGCGTATCAATATAGGCATGGGTGTGAGTTGAGCGAGTAAAAGCTTTGGGCATTAAAGTAGCCACAATGTCTTCTTTAAATTGCTGTTTTTCTTTGCGAAAAACTTTTCGACCTTGCTCTTGCTCGATAACGGCAATGCGCTCTTCCAATGATTCATTAATGGTGCTCGGTGGAATCACTTTTTGCTCACGACGCATACAGAACAAATAACAACCATTAGCGGTGTAAATTAACTCTTGTTCAGAGCGGTGCAGAGGTGAAACCCAGCCAACCGCTTCCATGGCTTGACGATCACAGCCTTTAAAGCGAAACGCTTCGAGCTTTTCAGCAAAAGCTTGCTCACTGAATGAAAATTGATCGGTAAATTGATAAAACTGAAAATTTCGAAACCACATACATTCGAACGCATTAGAAAAATAGGGTCGTCATTATGCCTGATGGAAAAAGGGTGTCTAGGTGAAATCGCAGCAAATTGGTTAAGCTATTGTTTTATAAAAACTTAAAGCTCATTGAGAACTAACGAAATATTTATGGTGTAAGTTGTTTAATTTTTGCCCAAAAGTCAGCCCCTAATTTTCGCGCATGGCGAATATTGCGCTCTGGAATTGATTCGGGCGATTTAACACCGTTAAGCGCTTTGCCAATACTGGCTTCGCGAATAATATGCAGCGTAGGAAAGGGCGCGCGATTGGTAAAGTTGGCTAAGTCGTCATACTCTAAATCAGCAAATTGATAATTGGGATGAAAGTGGGCAATTTGATAGGTGCCTCTTAGGTTAAACTCTTCTATGACTGAATTAGCCATTTCAATTAAATCTAAGAAATCTTCAAAGTCGTTAAAACCGCTCGGCAACAAAATGATGGTGGTTTCAGTTTGTGGATGTTGGGTCAGGAAGTTCATTTCTTCAACTAATCGAACTAACCCAAGTTCGACGTTTGCTTCAAAACTCAAATCAGCTCGAGTGTCGGTGAGTATTGCCATTTTAAGACGATTGTTGTCGATAACCGGTTTGGCAAAAGGACAAATGTTTTCACCGACAATGACTTGAGTGATCCATGTGTTCATGGCGCATTGAATTTGATTAATTTCTGAGGAGTGCATAATTACTCGTTAGTAAGATGAGGCAGATTGATGAGTGAAATTGCATGGCCGGTGTGCTGTAAAAAACGATTGATCGCAATGGGGGTTAACAGCAGGGTTTCATCATTTTGCAGGGGATGACAATGCAGCGGCTCGCCATGCCAAAGGGCTTCATCCATATAGAGCTGAACCTTATGATCCCGATCATTGATCAGCGCCAGTATGGAAACGTGACCAGGTTCTACCGCTAAATAAGTGTGAAGCCGTTGTTTCGAGGCAAAACCGATCCGAGATAATGCGAGTTTTTTCGACAGCTGCTTTAAATCTACCTGTGCATTTGGTGCTGTCACCAACAGAAGATGAACTCGGCCGTAGTTATCGCGTAAAAATAAATTTTTGGTTCGAACACCCGGTCTTAGTAATTCAATGTTGTCTGCTTGTTGGCAGTCAAACAGGGGCTCGTGTTTGACCACTTCAAATTCAATATGCCAATCACTGAGCTGTTGTTTTAGCTTGGATTTATTCACGACGACAAAAAGTTATCCTTTCAGGAGGTTATTGAGCATTTGCAAAGTAAAGTTTTCACGAGTCACCCAAATCATAGAATCTACGCATTTCAAGCTGCAGTCGGTCACTTGGCAACGATTGAGCTCCCAGTCTTTGATAATAAAGTCGGGCAAATAACCCAAATACAACCCTGATTTTACCAAACTGGCCAGCACGCCATAATCGTCGACCACCGCACTTAATTTGCGCGGAAAAACACTGTCATTCCAGCCATCGCAGCCAATACCGCGCTCTTCACCGCAAATCATTGACCGGGTGACGGTTGCAAATTCATATTCCAGCAAATGCGAAGACAATACCGATAAATCTTGCATGGGCCTTACGCCTTCTAATCCAGATAAAGATAATTCAGTCACCAGCGGATGACTGTTTCCCACCGCAACTTGCATATCCATCAGCCCAAGCGTGATTTGCTGAAACCCTATAGGAATTTCACTGGCAATATAATCCGAAACAATGATGGCATCGGCTTCACCATCAATTAACATTTGCAGTGCCTGGCGCTCAAACTGGCTTTTAAATACTAAAGAACGCTTACTGAAATACTTTTGTTGTAATTGTCGGAGCTTTCTAGCCCAACGTAATTGAAAAATCGGCGGGGCTGCAATCACTAGCGCCGAATCTTTAGGCTGAAGGGTAAACTGCTGTTTGGTTTTATCGGCTTGATCGAGTAGATCGATGGCTTGAGGCATCAGTTTTCGACCCGAGGCATTAATTTTAATCTGCTTGCCAACCCGATCAAATAACTGAACCGATAACGATGTTTCCAAGCGTTTAAGAGACTTAGAAAGCGCGCTAGGGCTCGAGTGCAAGTATTCGGCTGCTTTTTGAAGATTTTGGAGTCGAGCGATAACGGTAAAACGTCTTAAATCTTCAATATCCATTGATTTTGTCACCTCAGTGTTCGAACACAGACAATAAATTCCAATTTGGAAATAAATATAGAACAATTAAAGATAAAAGAGAACCGAAAATATACGTCTTTGAGTTATTTAACCTGATGTGAACCGGAAATAAGAACAGTCAAAATAACAGGACTGGGGGGTCTTTGTTATTACTAAGCTAGGTTATTTAGTGGTATTTGCTTTTCAATATCATAATTTGCTTGATAATTACTATGCATGCAAGTAGTATTTTGCGTGGGCAATCGAGTCCCTTATTAAATCGAATTTTTGGAGTAACTTTTATGGCAGTGGTGACTTTATATATGTCTGATCGCGACAACTCAAAAACTTTTGCAGACAAAAAAGAAGCAGATCAATACGACAAAATGTTAGAGCTAGCGGAAAATGTCAGTGTATGGGTAGAACGACATATTGAAGGATTAACAGATAAGCAAATTGAGTCTATCGGAATGCTCATAGCTGAACACAAAGACGCGATGGCTTCGGCTTTAAAAGGCAAACCGGAAGAATTATTAAACACCAGTCCAAGCGATACAGATGAAAATGTAACGCCCATAGCGGCAAATAGTTAATTTGAATTCAATTTTTATAGAAACTTTATCAACTAATATTTAATTCGAAAAGCTCCGAAAGCCTAGGACTTTACCTAGCTTTTCGAAGCTTTCTTATTATTGATTTTAATTTGCATGTTTTTACTTATTTTGACAGCCTCTAAGTCTATATGAGCTCAATATATTGAGGAAAATCAATATCTTTTTCGATTTTTTGAACTATATTAAAAAATAGCTAAGCACCGTCGTAATCTGATAATAGCGATCTCTTCGAGGGGGTTTTAGCTTCAAATTTGCTTGAATTACTAAACTTCGTTCGTAAAGGGCTCAATTCAATGGATGAGAATACTATTGTCGCATTTAAAGCCATCTAATTATTTATGGATTTCTTCAGCACTCACCTGTGTTTTGAGTGTCGTCTTGTTTTTAATAGTGTTTCAACTTAGAGATAATTTATCGTCGGATAGCCGCTTTATTAACAAAGCTGGCGTTGTTAGAGGCATTATTCAGCATGTAACATTGAATATTTCGCTCGATAACAACATCGAAAAAACAGAACACCTAAAAAAAGTAGACCTAGCATTAAACGGATTAAAAGGCGAAAGAGCCGAATGGGGGCAGAGAGATTTATTAGATGAATTTGATCGCTCGTTAAAACAATTAGAGGAAGATTGGGCACTTTTAAAACAAGCTTTATTGCAGCAGCATTCTAGCCAAGAGGCTAAGAAACTCTTGGGGCTAAAGGCAGAATTGTGTTGGAAAGAAGCAAACAAATTGGTTTTAGAGGCTGAAGCCTTTTCAGAGAAGAAGGCTTCTCGATTACAAATCATGCTTGATAGTGTTTTATGGTTAATTGTTATAACAGCACTGCTCTCTATTTGGATGACCTGGTATTTTGTGCGACATCGACTGGAGCGAGAATCGGTGGTCGACGAGTTGACCGGAATTGCTAATCGTCGTGGCTATGATCAGGCGATTAAAGATGAAATCAGTAGAGCAAGTCGATATTCGAGCCCGCTATCAATTTTAGTGTGCGATATCGACTTTTTCAAAAAAGTGAATGATCAACATGGTCATTCAGTGGGTGATAGTGTCTTAACCTCGTTAGCAAAATTATTAATTCGAAACATCAGAAAAACAGATCAAGTATTTCGTTTTGGTGGTGAAGAGTTTGTTATTCTTTGCCCGCAAATTAATGAATCAGGGGCTTTATCTTTAGCCGAAAGCATTCGCAAGGCGGTAGTGCTTCATCCATTTATCACTGGTGATCCTTTGAGTGTCAGCATTGGGGTTGCTCAATACAAACCAGAACAAAGTGAAGCAGAGTTTTTTGAAAGTGCCGATAAAGCTCTTTATCACGCTAAAAAATCTGGACGCAATCGAAGCATCCGAGCTAGCCAACTAAGTGAAAATGTACCAAGCGATTAATCGGTTTCGAGCAGATCTTCTGCTAAAGTGAGCGGCTCAACTTCGTAGCCATCAAGGTCTTTGTTCCAGTTAATACCCACCAAAATGCGGTCTTTTTGCAATCCAGGAAGCCAGTTGTCGATAAAGTCATCGAGTTCTATGGCTTCAGGGGTAAATATCGACCACTCATCAACACAAACATCGGCGGCGTATTCTTCTGAGGACCAAAACGGCATCACATCGATTTCATCATCTTCTTCTGAAGGGCTGACGGCAAACTCACCGCTTTCATCAACTATGCCCCAAATAATACCGTAATCGACGGCATCGAGTAGAAATCGGTCGTAATTTTTGTCGAGGTTAGTTCCTAAATGCGCCATAAGGCTCTCCTATTGAGTTTCGGGTATTAAAAATAGGATCAATCAAACATTAAACCCGCTGTCATTGTGAGGAGCGAAGTGACGTGGCAATCTCTTAAAACGTTAAATAAAGACTTAACTTTTTAACCTTTATGCTGGAGATTGCTGCGCTACCCTCGCGATGACAAATACTTTTACTGACCTAACTGAAAAGTCGATCATGCATCGGTATTATAAATAACTCTGAACGGATCGCCAGAGAAACCTATAGTTTTAATTACGGTAGAAATATAAAGGACTTAACAAATCAAAAAAAAGATAGTCATTTTAGAAATTACATTCTCATGTTTAACGCTATTCGTTACACTTAATGCAATGAAGCTATGACACTAATATCTAACTTATTCGGACAGTAGAAAATGATTAAAATTCTAACCCAACGATTAATACTTGAACCTATGACGCCTGACGATTGGCAACTGATGTGGAAGTTAGATCAAGATCCGGAAGTCAAAAAATATATTGATGGTGGCAAGTTAACTTCAAAAGAAGACATTCAAAATAAAATGATTCCAAGAATGAATAGCTACTCTAATCATGAAAAGGGATGGGGCGTTTGGAAAGTGTTGGAAATGAGTACTCATACTTTTTTAGGATGGATTTTAGTTCGCCCCATGTACTTTTTTAGTGAGAAAAGAGATGATTCTAACTTAGAGCTTGGTTGGCGCTTTCATCGAAAATTCTGGGGAAAAGGCTTTGCAACAGAGGCAGCCAAAGGGATGATGGACCATATTATGAGAGAAGCACCGGTTCGCACTTTTTGTGCTATTGTCGATAAAGAAAACACCGCTTCAATTGGTGTTATGAAAAAACTGGGTATGTCATTTATCGATCATAGAATCATTCCCGATCCCTTAGGTGATTTTGAAGTAGCTTATTATGAAATGACTGAACTTAATTAAGATTGGATTGAATATTTATGAAAAGTCATTTTTTTGCTTACATCAGTAAGATTCGCTGGTTGCAACGCTGGGGGCTTAAGCGCAATTCGGTGCCAGAAAATGTCATGGAACACAGTTGGGAAGTGGCAACCATCACTCATGCTTTAGCCCTTATTAAAAACAAATATTTTGCTGGCAATATTGATGTAAACAAAGCAGTCGTCACTGCTCTTTACCATGATTGTTCAGAGGTTATTACTGGCGATATGCCATCTCCA
>JBFHSP010000145.1:0-7585 GCA_041591085.1 Kangiellaceae bacterium
CGCCGCGTAAAACCGCCATTGGCCAAATAGAGCTGTCATCGCCAATGCTTACTTGTCCCACCACCAACGCGGTTGGATCAACAAAGACACGCGCCCCAAGTTTGGGAACAAAATGTTCAAATGGCCGTATGTTCATAAGTCAGTCCAAAGCAATTTAAAATAGACGGTGGTTAAGTAGGCGATTGTAGCCGATTAGCGCTAATTAGCCAATGTTGGGGCTTGTAGGAAGTTACCCCGCGCATTATGGTTTTTCGTCCATAGCTTTTCCATGAGCAATAATTGCGTCTTGATTAGACTCATACCAGTGCTTGAATTCTTTAGCCCATTCAATATTTGCTTCATGCCAATTGTTTAACTTTGTTATCCCAAGACCACAATCTTCTTGCAATTTTTTATTCTTTGAAAAAAAGCTTGTTACTTTGATTAAAATATTAAACCATCGTGGAGGTGTGATTGGCTCAAGTTTTAGTTCACTTAGTTTACATGCAAAATGATATGTATTTTCAAAGTCTTTCAAATCAAGATAATAGTTAGCTAAGTGAAACAAACTCTCAAAATTCTCTGGCTCAAGTTCAATTACTTTGTTAGCAAATAAAAAGCCTAGCTCTCTATCACCCTTCTGACTATAACAGTGCCTTAACATTTGAAGGCTTGAAATTTCTCCTGGATTTGTCTCCAATGACTTATTACAAAGCGAAATCACTTTGTCATAGTCTCCACGACCTAGCGCTCTAGCAGCTTCAATTGAGACGCTCATTTGACCCTCACAGTGAATGAGTCCTTATTCTTTTGACTTTGATCTAATTTCGACATTACCGCATAGTCACAAATTCTTCAGCCGAAGTAGGATGGATCGCAACGGTGTTATCAAAATCGGCTTTAGTCGCGCCCATTTTTAACGCCACCGCAAAGCCTTGCAGCATTTCATCGGCACCGGTACCTATTACGTGAATTCCAACAATTTTTTCTTCTTTGCCAACACAAACCAGCTTCATTTTGGTGGGTTGTCTGTGTTTAGTAACGGCTGAATACATCGCGGTAAATTGCGAGGTATACACTTTAACTTCATTGCCAAATTGCACTTTGGCTTGGTTTTCGGTTAAGCCTACCGTTCCAATAGCAGGATGTGAAAACACTACAGTAGGCACATTGGAATAATCGAGTTTTTCATTCGGTTTTTGGTTAAACAAACGCTCCGATAATCGTCTGCCTGCCGCTACCGCCACCGGGGTTAATGCAAGTCGGCCGGTGTTATCACCCACGGCATAAATCCTTTCAACAGAGGTATTTTGATAGTCATCGGTTTTGATAAAGCCTTTGTCATCAACTTCTACACCGGCTGCCTCTAAGTTAAGCCCTTGAGTCATGGGTTTGCGCCCTATCGCCCAAATTAACTCATCGACTGGCCCAATAGTGCTGCCATTTTCAAGCTCTAACATTAAACCATCATCCGACTCAACTACCGCTTTAGGTACAGAGCCCGTATGCAAATGCATGCCACTTTCTGCCATAACCTCCATTAAGGTGTCAGAAATAATCGGGTCAAAATCTCTGAGTGCTTTTTCTTTTCGCATCACCAAATGGGTTACGCTGCCAAGTTCATTGAGCACTCCAGCAATTTCAACCGCAATATAGCCAGCGCCAACAACGGCTACCCGTTTAGGTTGCTCGAGTAAGGCAAAAAAACCATCGGAATCAGTCCCTAAATCGGCACCCGGTAGCTCGGGGATGACCGGTGTGCCTCCGGTTGCAATAAGAATATGTTCCGCACTGATAACTTTGCCGTTGACTTCGATTCGATGCGCATCAATAAAGCGGCCATATCCTTCTATTACTTCAACCCCATTACGCTTCAACACATTGTCATACGACTGGTGAATTCGGCCGATGTACGCATCGCGGCTGGCAATTAAAGTAGGCCAATGCAAGGCCTTTTGTTCGAGCTCAAAACCATAATCGGGCGCTAACTTAACCGCTTCCGCAATATGAGCGCCAAACCACATTACCTTTTTAGGAACACATCCAACATTGACACAAGTACCACCCAAAGCATTGGCTTCAATAATGGCGCACTTTTTTCCATAACTTGCCGCCCGATTAATCGACGCAATTCCACCACTACCGCCGCCAATAGCGATAAAGTCATAATCGAACGCTTGTGGTGAAGCCTGAATGGAATAGTCGTGGGTTGAAATTTTATCGGTCATCAGAGTTCTCTTTTGTTTTTTGTGGCTTGGTAACCGCCACCAGGATAAATCGGTCTAGCTATTACGCTTAAAGTGGGGCTAATGTTACACTAAACCCCATTACATTCGAATTTTCATACGGAAAATAAGACGAGTTTATGCAAAATCAAAATCCATTATTAAGTCCTAACGATTTAGCCCCGTTTAGCCAAATTAAACCAGAACATATTGAAGCGGCAATCACCGAAACATTGGCACACTCTAAATCTACGATTGAGTCGCTGTTAGAGTCCAATCAAAACTTTACTTGGCAAAACTTGATGCAGCCCATGGAAGAGCTGAGTAATTTACTCGATAAACGTTGGTCACCGGTATCGCATATGAATGCGGTGGTTAATTCAAAAGAGCTTAGAACCGCTTACGATGCTTGTTTACCCAAACTTTCCGAGTACGGCACATGGATGGGGCAAAATCGAAAGCTTTATGATGCCGTTGCACACATTGTTGAACACAGCAAAGATGAGCTCGATCCGATTCAGTTAAAAATTCTTAATGATGAACTGCGCGATTTTAAATTAGCGGGCGTTTCACTGCCGCCAGAAAAACAAAAACGATACGGTGAAATACAAAAACGAAAGTCGGAACTTTCCAGTAAATTCGAACAAAACTTGTTAGATGCCACCATGGCTTGGACCGAACATTTTGAGAATGCCGAGCAATTAAGTGGTATTCCAGAGTCCAGTTTAGGTTTGTTAAAACAAAATGCCGAACAAGCAGGAAAAAAGGGATTTTTAGTCAACTTGGAATTTCCTTGTTACTTTGCGGTGATGACCTACTGTGATAACCGCGATTTACGTTATCGTTTATATCGCGCTTATTCCACTCGCGCCTCTGAATTATTTAATGAAGGTGAGTTTGATAACACCGAGATTATGAATGAACTGATCACACTTCGACATGAGTTAGCCGAACTGCTCGACTTTTCATCTTATGCTGAATTATCACTCGCTTCCAAAATGGCAGAAACGCCTCAGCAAATTTTTGATTTTCTGCAAGACTTAGCCACTCGTTCAAAACAACAAGCCGAACAAGATATCGCCGAATTAAAAGCTTTTGCCGAAGACCAACTCAATATGACGGACTTACAGTCGTGGGATTTGCTTTATATCAGTGAAAAACTCAAGCAACAAAAATACGCGATTTCTGATGAGTTGTTACGCCCAAACATTCCAACCGACCAAGTGTTAAAAGGCTTGTTTGCAATCACTGAAAAACTGTTTGCGGTAAGTGTTGAAGAAAGTAAAGCATCGTTTGATTCTTGGCACAAAGATGTTCGTTTATTTGAGGTGAAAAGCGATGGTAAAACCATTGCTCGTTTTTATCTCGATTTATACGCCCGAGCGCATAAACGCGGTGGCGCTTGGATGGCGGACTATTGTAGCCGATTTAGACAATCCACTGGTGAATTGCAGCAACCGGTCGCTTATTTAACGTGTAACTTTAATCCACCTATCGGTGATAAGCCCGCACTACTTACTCATGATGAAGTGGTTACGCTATTTCATGAATTCGGCCATGGACTACACCACATGCTTACAGAAGTGGAGTATTTAAGTGTATCAGGAATCAATGGAGTTGAGTGGGATGCGGTAGAATTGCCCAGTCAGTTTATGGAAAATTTCTGTTATGAAAAAGCAGGGCTCGATTTAATTTCTGGTCATTTTGAAACCGGTGAAGTTCTACCGGATGATTTACGCGAAAAATTACAAGCCGCTAAAAACTTTCAATCCGCCATGTTTATGCTGCGTCAAATTGAATTTGCTTTATTTGATTTTTCTATTCACAACGGATTTATTCCGAGTAAAGAAAAATCCATTCAGCATATTTTAGATGACGTTCGTAAAAAATATTCGGTTGTTATTCCACCTGAATGGAATCGCTTCCAACACACCTTTTCCCATATTTTTGCCGGTGGCTACAGCGCAGGTTATTACAGTTATAAGTGGGCTGAAGTTTTAAGTGCTGATGCTTTTAGTTTATTCGAAGAAACCGAAGTACTCGATCCTGAGTCTGGAAAATTGTTTAAAGAGCATATTTTGCAAAAAGGTGGATCACAACCGGCTATGGAATTGTTTAAAAATTTTCGTGGACGCGAACCTGATGTTTCTGCTTTGTTAAGACATAGTGGCATTCAATAAACGGTAAGTATTAATCGTGACTCAACCACCTCTCTTTTTAGCCATCGATTGTGGCACCCAAAGCCTGCGTGTGATTGCATTTGATTTGCAAGGGCAGTTAGTGGCCAAAGCCCAAGTGGCTATTGATGATTATTTTTCGCGTGAGCCCAATTGGTCTGAGCTGCATACTCATGTTATTTGGGATGCCGTTTGTCGCGCTTGTCACCAATTGTGGGATGAGTCTCAGTTAGATAGAAGCCGAATTGCTGGCGTAGCGGTGACCAGTCAGAGGGCTTCGATCATTTGCTTAGATGAAAACGGCGAGCCGGTTAGGCCAATGATCACTTGGATGGATCAACGCCGCGCCACCGAATTACCCAAGCTCGATTTAAAATGGAAAGCGGCCTTTAAATTAGCCGGTGTGGACGATACGGTTAATCAGTTTTTACAAGATGCTGAGATCAATTGGCTTAAGCAACATGAACAAAGCAATTTAGATAAAACCCATAAGGTGCTGCTCGTTTCTGGTTATTTAAACTTTAAATTATCGGGCGAGTTTAAAGACAGTGTTGGCTCACAAGTCGGTTACATTCCTTTTGATTACAAAAACCATCAATGGGCTAGAAAGACCGATTGGAAATGGCAAGCTTGCCCGATAGATGAGTCACAACTTCCACAACTTGTTTCGGTAGGCACCGAGCTTGGAACCATCAGTAAAGCCGCTTTTCAACAAACAGGCTTGCCTGAAGGATTACCGATTATTGCATCTGCTGCTGATAAAGCCTGCGAAGTTTTAGGCAGCGGTGTGCTTGCACCACATCAAGGTCAAATCAGTTATGGCACAACCGCCACCATCAATGTGATCTATTCGAAATATATAGAATCGGTTAAATATGTGCCGCCTTATCCTGCTGCTATTCCTAATCACTACTGCTGTGAATATCAAATTTATCGAGGTTATTGGATGGTGAGTTGGTTTAAACAGCAGTTTGCTCATTTTGAACAATTCAAAGCACAACAAAGTGGCGACTCGGTTGAAGCTTTGCTTGATCAGCAGGCCAGTAAAATCCCGCCGGGCAGTGAAGGATTAGTTCTACAACCTTACTGGAGTCCTGGGGTTCGTTATCCGGGGCCTGAGGCCAGAGGTGCCATTATTGGGTTTAATGATCAGCACACGCGCGCCCATGTGTATCGCGCCGTTTTAGAAGGCATTGCTTTTGGTTTATTTGAAGGCAAAAATAAAATTGAGTCCAAAAGCAAAACCAAAATTACCGAGCTGTTGGTTTCTGGCGGAGGCTCGCAAAGTAGAAGTGCACTGCAATTAACCGCGGATATTTTCAATTTACCGGTTAAGGTGCCACATACATTTGAAACCTCGGCATTGGGTGCAGCGATTAATGTAGCAGTGAGTTGCGGTTACTATTCAAGTTATCCGCAGGCGGTAGAGCAAATGTGCCATATTGGTGAAACACTGCTACCAATAGAAAAAAATGTACAACTTTATAAACGAATTTATCACGACGTTTTTGCCAAAATGTATCAACAACTCAAGCCTCTTTATAAAGTTCTTAAGAAATTAAGTTAATTAAACTTTCTGTCCATAAATGAAAAACGACCAAGTTACGAGCAGATTGGTGTTTTACTGCGACTTTAATGCTCTCAACACACAATTATTTTTCAGCCAGCTTGAGGCATGGAGGCCGAAAGCAGGTTTTGCCTTGCGGGACACAAGTCAAAACCGATGGCTCGATAAAAATAGTTTTGTTTTGAATTAAGAGCATTGTGGAGCAAGGGCGTTTTACTACAGGCTTCCTGCCTTCCGTCCTAAAGGACCAGCTAAAGCTGTTCAAATTTATTCCCAATAAATTTGTTGGATACTTTTTTGCTGACCAACATGGATGTTGGAAATGCAATTTTCGCAGGAGCAAAAAACTGCCTAGAAAAAGTATCTAGCACATCAGCGTAGCGGTGCGAAACCAAGTATTTCAAATCTAAAAATTAACTACCTCCTCACGAGCGGCCTTATTTTACTCTCTAGTCCGTTTAACTTTATTTCATAAATCAGCGCCAGCTGCTTATTTAGCAATGACTCATTGCGTTCTTGCCGGAAATACCACACCAAATAAGGCTCGGGTAATTCAATCAGTTTTTTGCCCTTGTATTTTCCAAAAGGCATGATTTGATTAACCGCATTAATTAGATCTTGATGGCTCATTGCAATGTTCGATTTAAAAGTAAGGAGTTTAAAAACTGAGGTATACTAGCGCCAATTTAATTTGAGGTCTAAATATGTCTCCTGAAGTTTTTGGTCAATGGGGTTGGTATTTTGCGTTGTCTGCATCAGCTGCCGCTTTATCATTGGGAATAATTGTTTTTTATTCGATGCTGCAAGACAAACGCGCCGGTATTCCTGTAGTGATTGCCTTTATTATGGCGGGAATTGGACGAGCCGCTCAATACTATTTGATTTCAACCGTTGCGGTAGTGTTACTGATCCCCGTGTTAGCCTATTTTTCGTGGTCATTACGCAAGCAAAAAACCATTTGGATCAGTTGGATTGGTTTTGTTATTTCCGCCCCGCTCGCCTTTTACTGCTACAAAGTTCTTTTAGGCGCTTAAATAACCTGAGCTCGGCATGAATAGAAATCTTTAATTACTGTGACGGATACAAGGCTTCCATATGATCAAGGGATGCCTTAATCAAAGCTTCTAGTTTAATCATATCGATATCGGTCAACTGCTTAATATAAAGGCAAGACTTACCGGTTTTATATTTACCGAACTGGCTCATTAACGAACTATGTTGTTCAAATCCGTCCATAATATACAAGGTTATGTTTTGCTTGCGCGGACTGTAACCAATCCGCATCCAATCACCCTTTCTACCACTGGCATATTCATAGTTGTACTTGCCAAATCCGACGATTGAACTGCCCCACATGATCGGCTTTTCACCTATCAGTTTTTTCAACAAGGCATTCAATGTTTTTATATCTTTTTGTTGCTGAGGTGACTCAATACTCTTAATGAAGTCAGATACACTTTGGTCATTAGCTTTGGTTTTATTATCACTCGCCATTATCATTCCTTTACTCAACTCATTTCATTGTATCTAATAAAGAAAAAGGCGGATAAATCCGCCTTTAAGTTCGATGATTATTGTTTTTTTGTTACATCGATTCTTCAAATAGCTTTTCATATACCGCGCTGTCATTTCTTGGC
>JBFHSP010000146.1:0-7519 GCA_041591085.1 Kangiellaceae bacterium
ACCTAATCGCGAAATTATTAACAACAATGAGTCGTTAAATGTTGAGGGTCAAGCCGATTTTTTATATGGCGCACCCGCAGCTAATGCGCGAGTCGAAGCTGACGTATCAATTAGGCCATTGAAAACCTTGTCTACTACTTGGAAAGATTATGTTTTTGGTCAAGCTATTGTTGATTTTTACCCTACTAATTTTTCGCAAAAGTCATTGGAAACGGATGAAAAAGGTCATCTTGTTTTAGCTATTGAAAACCGTTGGAAGGGCGTAGATATTCCGTTAAAAGTGACTAGCCAAATCAGTGTTTTTGAAACTGGCGGCAGACCCGTTACTCGAAAAATTCAACAACAAATTTGGCCGAGTGATCAACTGATTGGAATCAAGCCGAACTGGAAAGGCTCAGTAGCCTCTCCCAATGAAAATGTTTCATTATCACTCATTGCTATTAACCCAGATCAAGCTTTGCAGTCGGTCGAAAACCTTGAGCTTTTATTAATTAGGGAAGATCAAGGCTACTACTGGCAATGGGATGATGGCTGGCGCAGTCAATCTTTGGATCGTGAGCAACCGGTGTGGCAACAAAATATCAACTTATCGAAAGACGAATCCACACAGATCAATCCTTATGTCGATCACGGTAATTATCGCTTAGAAGTTCGTAAACAAGGCAGCAGCAGATTGCTCGCGTCGTATCGTTTTTTTGCTGGATGGCATTGGAATCGAAATGCTGGAGACATGACTTCTGCTCCCGATAAAGTTGAGTTGAATTGGTTAAGTGAATTATCAACCAAGCATAAAAACGCCAAACTTAAAATTGCGGCACCCTATTTAGGTAACGCTATTATCACGGTTGAGTCTGATGAATTACTCTGGCAACAAACCGTTGAGCTAAAACATGAACAGCTAGAAATCAAGGTTCCACTCAATAAAGACTGGGATCGCCAAGATATTTTTGCAACGGTAACAGTTATTCGGCCAGGACAAGCTCAGTACAAGCACTTGCCAAAACGAGCGTTTGGTATGATTCAATTGCCATTAAAAAGAAATGAGCAACAGTTGGAGCTTTCATTTAAACATCCGGAAAAAGCGCTCCCAGAAACAGAACTGGAGTTGACGTTATCTGCCCTAAATCTTACTGCAGATGACACTTATTTCACTGTGGCCATGGTAGACAGCGGGGTCTTATCGGTGACTAATTTTAAAACGCCTGATCCTTATAGTTATTGGTTTTCGCCACGAGCGTATCAAGGAGAAATTCGTGATAACTGGGGCAATTTAATTGAACAAATTACCGATAGGCGTGCAAAACATAAATTTGGTGGAGACAGTTTAGAAGAAGAACTCGCTCGCGGTGGTGATGCACCCGCATCCGATGTACAAATTGTTAGTTGGATGTCTAATCCGATTAAACTCAATCAACAAGGTGAGTCTAAAGTGTCGATCCCATTACCCTATTTTAATGGTGAAGTGCGTCTAATGGTGATGGCTTATAACAAAACTCAACTGGGTTCAATTGATGCAAGGGTAAAAGTTGCAGCGCCATTAGTTTCGCAAATTAGTTATCCACGTTTTTTAGCCAATCAAGATGAATCGATGGCGACACTCGATTTACAAAACATGAGCGATAGTGTTCAGCAGTTAAAAGTAACGCTTACCGCAAATGATTCTTTAGGCAAGCAGTCAACTCATCAGTCGGTGCAATTGAAACCACAACAAAAATCCACGCTTTCACTACCGATTACAGCGACTAAAAATAATGGTTCTGGAAAGATAAGCTTAACCATTGAAGGATTAGAGCAACCAATAGCGAGACAATGGAAAGTAGGATTAAGACCAGCATTTCCTATTCAAAATGATCTCAGTTACAAAGTCGTTGCCAATGGAGAGGCTTTTTCTTTTAACGAGCAAGCGGCCAACCATTTACAAAAAGATGGACAAGCATGGCAATTTAAAATCAGCGATAAGCCTCCTTTTGATACTGAGCGTTATGCCGAGCAATTATTACAATATCCTTACGGTTGCTTAGAGCAAACCACCAGCCGAGCATGGCCATGGTTAACGGCAAATGGACCGCAGTTAGATAAATTTGTGAATAAAGCTGCATCTATTTCGTTCTACTCTGATCTGACCGACGTTAATAATCTTAACGATCCATCGCAAGTCAAACTAAAAGCCGTTAATCAAGCGATTGCGAGAATATCTGGTTTACAAAGACGTGATGGAAGCTTTGGATTATGGTCACCTAATTCAGCTGAAAACCATTGGTTAACAGCGTATGCCACTGACTTTTTATGGCATGCTAGCGAGCAGGGTTTTTCGGTTGATCAAAATGCACTACAAAATGCACAAAAACGGCTGATTGATTATGTTGTGTCGGATGGATACCGTTGGTCGGAAGGACAACATTATTCAACATGGCCGGAACATTATCATTTTTCTTATCGAGCATTTTCTGCGCTTGTTTTAGCGAAAAGACAACTAGTCCGTTTGGGTGATCTTCGCAGTCTTTTTGAAAGCAAAAGTGAAAATGCTAAAACGCGATTACCCATTGCTATGATGGCATTAGCGTTCGAGCTATCGGGAGATAAAACTAATGCGATGAAAGCGTGGCAAAAAGCCTTTGCTAAATTTTCAATCGACCAAGGTTATGCTGGCGATTATGGATCGCCTGTTCGTGATAATGCCTTGACCATGGTCTTAGCAAGCCAAAGTAAACTCGTCGATCAACCTTTTGTTTTAATTTTCGATCTGAGTGATCAGTTAATTGCAAGACGTTGGCTATCTACTCAAGAGCAATACGCTCTTTGGCAGTTGGGACAGTCATTAGAGCAACAGCCTGTCATCGATCAAAAACTTGAAGTTGTTATCGATCAAGTAAAGCAGTTAGTTACATTGCCCACTCGTTTTACTTGGCGTCAATCAGCCACACAAAAAAATGCTCAACTGCCTCGGTCATTTGAATGGACCAATTCGATGGATAAACCGATATATGTCGCATCGATGATCCAAGGTTATCCAACTAAAACGCCAAAACCGGTGAGCGAAGGCATTAAAATTCAGCGTAGTTTTTATAATTTACAAGGACAAAAAGCATCACCACAAAAACTAAAAGGAGGCGAGCAACTCATCGTCCGTTTAGATGTGGCGGCACAAAAAGAAACAAATATTCCAGAGGCGCTCGTGATCGATTTGTTACCAGCCGGATGGGAGTTAGAAAATCAAAATTTAGAGCATGCGTTCGATATCAATTCGATTGTTATTGGCGGCAAACTAATTGAGGAGTGGCATCAAGCCAGCAATATAAAACATCAAGAATTTCGTGATGATCGAATGGTGGTTGCACTGCCTTTGTATCGTCAGTATGCATCGGTGTTTTATTTAGTAAGAGCAGTCACACCGGGAAAATATATTCTTCCTCCTTCCATCGCTGAAGATATGTATCGGCCCTACTTAAGAGCGATCGGTGATGACTCACAAACGGTAAACGTTTTACAACCATGAGTCAGTTCAAATGGCAAAAAGCCATTAAAAGAGGGTTATTGATTAGCCCTCTTTTAGTCTTCATTTTATTTTTATTATTGGACCGATGGTTTCCTTTAGCATTACCTAAAGGTCAACAACATTTTGCCCAAGTAGTATTAGACAGCCAAGGCGAACCGCTCAGATATTTTGCTGATAGCCGCGGTGTTTGGCGATACCCCGTCAGCCTCGATCAAGTGTCGCCCTATTATTTAGAAGCATTATTGAATTATGAAGATCAATATTTTTTTCAACACCTTGGAGTCAATCCATTAGCGATTGGTCGCGCTGCAATTCAATGGATTGATCACGGCAAATTAGTATCGGGTGGCTCTACCATTACTATGCAAGTTGCACGAATACTGCATCCACACTCACGAACAATTTCTGGCAAGCTACATCAAATGTTTCGAGCATTTCAATTGGAGTGGCATTTAAGTAAATCGGAAATTTTAGAGTTGTATCTTAACTTTGCGCCTTTTGGTGGACCCATCGAAGGGGTGCAAGCCGCATCGTTTGCTTATTTTAATAAAACCGTCAGTCAACTGACTCGAGCAGAAGCAGCATTATTGGCTATTTTGCCACAAGCGCCTTCTTTAACTCGTCCCGATCGCTTTCCTGATAAAGCGGCCGCCTCGCGAGAAAAAGTAATCAATAGATTAACAGCAATGAAGATCTGGACAGAAAAACAGTCAGCCGAAGCATTGTTAGAACCGATTTATTCAGATATAACAGAGCGACCAATGCTCGCTCCTTTATTGGCGCGAAAACTGATTTCGGAATTTCCGCAAAAACCAATTATAAAAACCTACATTGATCGCAATTTACAAATAATGTTAGAGCTAAATGTCGCTGATTATGCTGAGCAATTAAGTGACAAAACATCAATTGCGGTTGTGGTCACCGAGTCTTCGAGTGGTAAGTTATTGGGATATGTTGGCAGTGCAGAGTTTGCAAGTGAGTCACGGTTTGGTTATGTCGATATGGCTCAGGCAATACGTTCTCCAGGTTCTACCTTGAAGCCATTTGTTTATGCTCAAGCGCTCGATGCAGGATTGATCCATGAGCGCTCATTGATGATTGATGCCCCAATCCGATTTGCAGATTATGCGCCGCTTAATTTTGATCGACAGTTTTTGGGGGCTATTGATGCAGGTTCAGCCTTACAACAATCTCTGAATGTACCCGCTGTCCATTTACTCGACCAAATAAAACCAACGGTTTTTTATAGCCAATTGGCTCATGGATTTTTACAGTTGGAGTTGCCTTTAGGAGCCGAACCCAATTTGAGTATGATCTTAGGTGGAGTTGGCACTCGTTTAGTGGATTTAACGCAAAGCTTTTCCGCTCTTGGTAACCAAGGGTTGGTCCAACCGATAAAGTGGCAACAAGAGCAAACAGCGAGTTTTGCAAGGCCTTTAATGAGTGCTGAGGCGGCTTGGATTGTCGGTAATCGTTTAGCCGATGGTGGTTTTGAAGATGCCATTTATCGTCATAACCTAACCGGCTTTGCGGTGAAAACTGGCACCAGTTATGGCCTTCGCGATGCGTGGGTGCTTGCCAGTAATGCCTCGGTCAGCATTGGAATTTGGATTGGTCGGCCAGATGGAACCCCATTGCCAAATAATGTGGCTCGGATTAATGCTGTGCCTTTGTTAAAAAAAATGGTGGCTCAACTTCCTGCTCAATTTTTAAAAAAGCCGGTTCGCCCGGAAACGGTGATTAAAGAAACCATTTGTTGGCCATTAGGGCTGAGTAAAAATTTAACTGTGCCGGATCATTGTTTAAAACAATATTCGGCGTGGCTGATAGAGGGGGCGACACCGCCTACTTTAGCTGATCCAAACCTTGTTAAGCTTCCACTCAGTCGTCAATCTTTAACCTTACAATGCGATAACCATCAAAGCAGCTTGACGATGTATCCGTTAAGCCTAGAACCGTATTTAGCCAAACATGAACGCCGAACTGAAAGAGTGTCAAAGTGTAGAGCAAAAGCCAATACACCTATTCAGTTAATCGGATTGACCGAAAATGCCGAGTTGTTTGTGGGGCCGAAAACGCCATGGCCGCTGCAATTACCGATGGAACTACAGGGTACGCAAAGCCCGGTATTTTGGTTTTTAAACAGTGAGCTCATACCACATCAAGAGCCAAAATTGACTTTATCTCTGACCCAGCCAGGTAGTTATCAATTAATTGCTATGGATGCGTTTGGCAATCGAGCAGAAAAAAGCTTTACCTTGCAGGCGCCCTCTCTAGCTACTCAATAACGGTCTTTAAAGACCAAATTTGAGTTATGGATTAAATTTAAGGCGAAAAAAAACCCCGGAGTTCCGGGGTTTTGTTTGAAAAGTTCAAACTAAGCGTTTCGTTCAACCAATGAGGAGTAACTTTCACTAACAACTAACATAGGAAACTGACTTGCTTTTGCCTCTAAAGCAGAAGCAGTTAAAACCTATGACCTAAGGGTTTAAAGAAAAGTTCCAGCAGAATGATAATTTTTTTTCTCATAGACGTTTTGCATCGATTTTATGTAACTTAAAAGCTCTAACTCAGCACAACTTTGATCGGGGAATGGCCCCATATTAACGCCTTCACGGGTGGCAAAATACCAACCCTGAGAGTTTTGAAATAAACGATCTCTTCGAGCTTTTTGTTGAATTCGTGATAATGACTCTAACGGCTTCGAGGTTGTGTTACCGTCCATTAGCATGGATAAGTTGTTGGCATTCATTGTGCTCTCCTTAGCGAATAAAGCAATTAGGTAGGGTTTTAATGTATCGCAAAGTTGCACCGATAAACATTGGAAGACGGCGCGATTAAGTGTGAGTGATCGACTAATCTTGTTGCTGAAATTGATGACTCAACTCTGCAAAAACTCTTATAGAGAATATGAATTGATGGCCGGATGAAACTTATTAATCGAACATTTTTGCATTGCAGCGAAATATTTTTTGAGAAGGATTTGTATCTTATTGATTTTAATCAGTTTTTGTCTTTTTTAGAGTGTTTGGCAATAAAAACATTGTGCGTTTAGGCGATTTTGATATGTTCAGTAGCACAAAAATAACTCTAAAGGGGTAGGTAAGTGTTGGAATTGATTGTTGCTGTAGTATTAGCTGTTTCGGCTATGGCTGCATATAAAGGACTCAAAAGCGGATTTGATTATTTAAACGAGCTCCGAGTTGAAGCAAAAGTGAACGTGGTGTTAGCGCCCACTTGGTTAAAAATATTATTAGCGGTTGCAGTGATTACCTTTATTACTGCAATGGTTCTGGTTTGGACTAGCCAAAATTGGTTGGTCGCATTAGCTATTTCATTAGGAACGTTGATTTTGGCAGAAAGCTTTAAAAGCTTGCTTATGCCAAGAAATGACAGCGCGGTATATGAAAAGCTATTTGAAGAATCGATGTAACAAAAAAACAATAATCATCGAACTTAAAGGCGGATTTATCCGCCTTTTTCTTTATTAGATACAATGAAATGAGCTGAATTGAGTTGAGTTAAATAAAGTAAAGGAATGACCATGGCGAGTGATAATAAAACCAAAGCTAATGACCAAAGTGTATCTGACTTCATTAAATCCATTGATTCACCTCGGCAATAAAAAGATATAAAAACATTGAGTGCTTTGTTGAAAAAACTGACGGGTAAAAACCCAGTTATGTGGGGCAGTTCAATCGTCGGTTTTGGTAAATACCATTATGAGTATGCCAGTGGCCGAAAAGGTGACTGGATGCGCATTGGTTATAGTCCGCGCAAGCAAAACCTAACCTTGTATCCGTCACAGTAGTTTAAGATTTCTATTTATCCCGAGCTCAGGTTATTTAAGCGCCTAAAAGAACTTGATAGCAATAAAAGGCGAGAGGGGCTGATAACGCAAAAACAATCCAACTGATCCAAATGGTTTTTTGCTTGCGTAATGACCACGAAAAATAGGCTAACACGGGGATCAGTAACACTACCGCAACGGTTGAAATCAAATAGTATTGAGCGGCTCGTCCA
>JBFHSP010000147.1:0-7350 GCA_041591085.1 Kangiellaceae bacterium
AAACAACGTACCGCGTCTGTTGGAGACTCAACGACAGGCTCTCCCATTACATTAAAACTGGTATTGAGTACAATAGGTACACCACTTCTTTGTCCAAGTTCAGAAATCAATCGATGATAAAGAGGGTTTGTTTCGCTATGTACTGTTTGAACTCTTGCACTACCGTCAACATGAGTCACTGCGGGAATAACTGATTTTTTATCTTCTAAAACATTACATACTTTCAACATAAATGGAGCATATACATCTATATCGAAAAAATCTCTGGTTTTTTCAGCAATGATTGAAGGAGCAAAAGGCCTATAAGGTTCTCGATATTTTACCTCTGCGTTTATTTTAGCTTTCATATCGCCATAAACTGGATTAGCTAAAATAGAGCGAGCACCTAATGCACGAGGACCAATTTCCATTTTGCCTTGAAACCAGCCTACTATTTTGCCATCAGCTAAAAGCTTAGCAGTTTCGGAACAAATATCACTTGATTTTCGATAGTTAAGCTTAAACTTCTTTAAATCATTTTCTATTTGCTCATCGTTATAGCTAGTGCCGACGAATGGATCGTTGTGAACATATTTTCTAGGTTGATTTAAAATGATATTTTGCACATAAAATGCGGCACCCAATGCTGTCCCATTGTCTCCAGCTGCTGGCATTATATATACATCTTTAAATGGAGTTCGACGTAAAATTTCTCCATTCATTACGCTGTTTAGTGAAACGCCACCTGCAATCACTAAAAAATCACATTGGGTTTTTGTATGCAATCGATTACAAAGCTCAACCACTACATCTTCCAGTACTTTTTGAAACGATGCAGCGACATTATGATGATGATCTAAAAATTGAGCTGTTTTTGAGTACTCTCTAGGTTGTCCAAATGTTTCATAAAATTTTTGGCCACAACGTTTTGCACCAGCGTCATCATAATTAAAATAGCTTAAATCAATTTCTATTCTATTATCTTCAGTTAACGTTACTATTCTTCTGACTTTTTCATAAAAGGGTTCAGGATCGCCAAACGGTGCGAGCCCCATTGTTTTCCCTTCATCATAATTTGGCCTAAATCCACAGAACTCAGTAACGGCTTCATAAAAAGAGCCCAACGAATTAGGAAAAAATGATTCAGAATATTTATCAATTGATCTATCAGTGCCTTTTCCAATAAGAGCAGTTGACCACTCACCTGAGCCATCTAGTGAAAGTAACGCGGCTGTTTCATACGGTGAAATTAAGAAAGAACCAACTGCATGTGCTAAATGGTGTTCAACGTGATGGACTGAGGGCTTTTTATCACTAAATTTTGATTTAAACCAAGACTGAAATTCTTTCGCTCGATAATAAGGACGCAGAAACTCTTGCTGAAAAAAACCTTTTGCTCTTGCGCCTAGTTTCAATCCATAGAAGAATTTCTTTGCTAAATGTTTAGAGAAATCAGCTGAAATCGCTATATGGTCAATATCACTGTATTCAATGTCTGCAATTTTAAGGCAGCGATCAATCGCATTAACAGGAAATTCCCCAGTATGCTTTTTTCTAGACAACCTTTCTTCTTCAACAGCACAAACCAACATTCCATCTCTAACAATACAGGCAGTAGAGTCATGAAAATGAAAGTTTAACCCCAAAATAATCATAAATTTTTATTCCTATAACAACGCCGACCTAAGCGCTCTGCACTTTTACTTTTATTTATTGCTTAATTTATTCAAATTATCTTTTTATAAAGCAGACATTTCACAGCTTCTTAAAGAATCAAACTGCGCTTTATCGCTAGAAGAAGCATACTTTTTAAATTGATTTTCAATAACTGACATTCGTTTGAATCGTTCTATTTTTTTGTGTTGAACAATGATTCTTTCGACCTCAAAAGCTTCTTTCTTAGTTTTAATTAACGCTTCTATTGTCTTTTCTAATTCAATGAAATCTTCTAATAACAAAATCCTCTCAATTTGGAACATATCATTTAAATCAATTTGATTTAGTTTACTTTGGAGAGATCCTATTTTAAATTCTAGTTCTTCAATCTGTTTCTTTAACTCAATCAGAATCATCTTTTGGCTATAGATACTCTTATTGATACTATCTTTATCCAATCTAATATTTAACTTGTCCGCTATCGCTTTAGCTAGCTGCCAATACTCAGAAGATGTTTCCATGCCACTATAATTCACATTCCACCTCAAATACCAAGGTTGCCATTCTTCCAAAAACACTTCACTACTCGAACGAGATAAATCGATACTTTGCGCGTGTTTTAAAGTATAAAGATGAGCCTCGTAAAAGCTAACTGATGAATCATTATTAATATCTGGGTCAGTCAATAACGAAGTACCGTTTCTGTGACTGCCTAACAACGCAGCGAAAAAATAGCTAGAGTAATCTCTAAAATCACTGATATCGGTATCTAAGGAACATCCCTCCGCTTCACGAAAGGCACTTTCTGCATAAAAAGCGCAATTTTGTGAACCATCTTTGTTAGCTTGCAATTGTTTTATTAACTCTTGGAAAGCTCCTGAAAAGCATTGAGTGAAAATAAATCGACGTGCTTTATGTTTTGAATGTTTCTGAACCAATACTGATAGCTCATCAATGGTGAGCTTGCCATCTCCCCAAAGTTTTAAGTAATTGTTCTGTTCGTTGTCATAGTCGCGTCCGCCGTGGCCATTATAGATAAATAATAGACTTTGTTCGGATTGAGCAAAGGAACTTGATAATTTCTCTAGTAAAATATCCTTATAAGTACTTCCGCTGAGGGTAGTAAAACGATTATGCCTTGATATTGGAGATAACAATCCATGGATATTATTTACTCGTTGTTTAACATACTCTTGGATACTCAAGTCAGATTTGTTTGCAGCATAGATGATGTCATCCTGCTTAGCATTACCTGAACCGAAAAAAACCGATAGCGAATCTACATGAGCGTTAGTTCTAAGCGAAGACATAAGCCAATTTACATTTTCTTCAATTTGACTTTGTGAGTTATCGAGAACATTACCTCCTCCAACTACAATCACTTGACTGGTTTGAATTGGAGGCTTGCTCGAATAATCAAGCTCACTTGTCCATAAATTGCCTGAGATAAGGAGAGCTAATATAAGCGCTTTCATTTTGAGCCCAACATACTTTTTTGCAGCACCACAGCTACTTGCACGGTTAAACAGCACAACACTAGGATCAAAGGAAACTGCAATATCCATAATAGAAGACTAAGCATTAAAGGAAGCCAAAAAATGCTTAGTTTAATAAGTTTATGAAACGGCTTTGAAATTTGATAAATAATCGCTTGAATAACCGTTAATAGCACAATTACGCCATATACATGCACCGCATCGTCCAGTAATAATATGACTAACCGCCTTCGAGAAAGCTCATCGTAAAGCTTTACTAGATGCTGATCTCCATAAAAACTATCAATAATTATAGCTACAAGAAAAACTATCATAGGCAAGCTGAGCAGCAGCAAGACGCTGAGCAAAAAGTGAACAGATAGTTTTGGTCGATTTATCAAGGGACGCATCCTAGCGAGATCATTATAAGAATAACTATAAAACTAGTACAAAGTTACAGATGTAGTTCAAATATCTCAAGTTGTTTTATTATTTTGATGTAATTTAATCACTATTAACGCTTGCACAATGTTGTACCTGCCAATATCTTATAAAGCGAAGGCTAGCTCTAACTATACAAAGCAGCCAGTTAACATTGGTAATATGGACATCATCTTCCGTTTAGTAGCCATAACAGTTAAGCTACCAAATCGAATTTCAATATTTATTAATGGAAATAATGTTAAAAATCAAAATGTTATCTCATGATAGGTTAACTGCATTAATCTTGGTGTTTTATATAACAAGCGTTTTCTCTGCGCCTGACGATCAATATGAATTCAAAGTAGCAGCACAGAATGAGCCTCAAGCCATTGAGTTAGCTAAGGCTCAGCTTTCGAGCATACTTTCTTCAAAGGTCCAGCAAGAGATTTTTACTCAGTCGCACCGTGCAGACAATCGGGTACTCCAAGAAACAAGAAGCAAAGTTCATTCACAAAGTATGGAGCTTTATCTCCCATCGCCTGCTCATATTGAAGAAGTAAAGGGTAATAAAATTGCTGGAACAATGTATCAGGTTACGTTTGCTCGACATCAAATAATAAACAGTCTAGTTAGCGAAAGAGACATGATGGCAGCTCATTTGCTATCAACGCTTGAATCGTTTCAATCCAAGCCATTTTCATGTGCCTTATGGGAAAGTAATGAAATAGATAAGTTAAAAAGGCTCAAAATGATTGAGCAGATTTTAAAGGTGGAGTTTAATCAAAGCACCCATAATAAAGTTTTTAATTTGTTAATTGACTGTACTAAGAGCCGAAGTGCTAAAATTAAGTTGACTCAGAATTTTCACCTTGTTGACCAAGCCTATTTAGAATTATTAAACCGATGGCAGGTCAAAAGGACCACAAGTTCGAATCATCAAATTAGCTTAGATGTGACTCAAGAAAATTTTACTCGATTCAATCAGCACGCTGTTAAGTTTTTAGGGGTTATCTCTATATTTGAAAATAATCAACAACTGATGGTTAAACATTTTGAGCAAGTAGGTTATTCACCATTAAGCGTCGACAAAGCTAGGACAATGGCAGAAAAGAAGACAGCCAATTATTTAATTAATGAATTTAAAACTTTAATGGCTCCGAATTATGAATAAGATCTTTGGGATTTTTGCGCTTACATTTTTGCTCATTTCTTGTGCGAGTAAAAAAACTATTCCTCTTAATTTACTGCCTGAGCTGCCACTTCTCAGTGCGCCAACAATGGAAACTAAGCAAAATCCAATGTTAAGAAACCGATATGTTTCTGTTTCGAATCAACCTAGCGAGTCAATGCATCATTTAGAAGAGCTAAGTCAAATAACGGCTAAAGAGTTGGCAAAACTGCTGGCATCGAGAGGCTTAACGGTTTTGGATAGAAATATATCCTCATATCTGATTGATGAAATTGAGTTATCCGAAGAAAGTTCAAGAACTATTTACAACGGCCCAGAAGATGCTAATTTTGCGTTGTTAAATAAAGTGATTTCTATGAATGCTACTCCAGCATCTCCAACCTCTTTTTCTAAACTATTGAATTTTGGCGATGATTCATGCATTTATTCCATTAATATTTCTATTCAAGTTCAACTTGTTCAGCTCCCTTCAATGAAAGAAGTCCAATCTTATAAATTTAATATTGCTAACGATTTTTCAGTTATAAAGAATAATGGACGCTGCTCGCCTTCACAAACAGAATTAAATTCTGCTGCAGCCTTAGCCATAGCCGAACATATTAGTGATAGTAACTCTTTGATTGATCTTAAAAACAGAATCGCTTTTTATGGCGAAATAAAAAGCAAAAAGGATAATGGCCAACAAGTTTTTTTCAAAACAACTCTAGGATTAAAAGCCGGCGCCAAACCAAATCAACCCGTTAAAGTATTTAGATTAAACGCAACAACGGGTGATCTGGAGGTTATCTCTGTTGGCAAAATAATTTCCTCCAAATACATCACGGAAAATTCCTCTTACATCGTATTGAATAGCTCGTCTATCAATCAAATGATCAGACAAGGTGATTTAGTAAAAATTGAAGAAAAGGAATGCAATTTACTCTGCCAAGCCGAATCATTTATTAAGTAAGGAATACTATGAAACCTTTATTGATTTTTATAACTTTTTTTATTTGCAACTCAAGTTATGCTCGTTCTTTATTTAACGACACTCATAACTTTTCTTTCTCTTTCGGAAATACGCGGCTAAACTCAGATCAAAGTTCATACGATAGAACTGGCACCCTAGTTGGTTACAGCTATCATTATTTTATTAAAAAATCGGCGAGCCTTGGCATTAGTTATTTAAAAGGAAACTCGGATGATTGTTATTTATTTTGTTTAGTAGGGACAAATAACAATCGTCATCGATTTACAGATAAGCAAATTAGTTATAAACACCATTTTAAGATTTCAAAGAGAAATAGTTTTTACATTCAAGGAGGATTGGATAGCCCAAAAAGCATTGAATATAATCCGGCAAATGAAACCTCAAGTACAGATCAATCTTTAGGCTTTCACTACGGCTTAGGTTGGCACTTCAAATCCGATAAAGGCTTAACTTTTGGAGCCAATATCATCAAACTCGAATTTGATAAAATCGATATAGAATCTAGCGTTTTCACCATCGGTTTAGCTTTTTAGTTTTACCAAGAAGCTAACAAATCACACTCCTTGATAAACTCACTCGAAGCTACTTTTGTCCATCTCCAATGAAACCAAATAGCTTCAAGCATTACCCAGTCCTAACTATTCCACCTCTAACTGCTGTAAAAACTCCAGTTCAGCTTGCTGGTATATCGTGTTTCTATGATTTTGCCATAACGCTTGGATCTTATCTTGATTACATACTTTTCGATCAACTAATACTCGAGTATTGAGTTCGCCGCGTGCAATACCCGATGGTACTTTGGCATATACAAACTCATTCGTAATTAAATCCATATAAGGCCCACATTTACTGGTCGGCATTATAAATACTAGTTGCAACCCAAGCGACTGGGTTAAATATTGAATCACTTCACGACTACGTGTTTCATCCATTTTCGAGAAAGCTTCATCCACCAACACTAAACGTAAATGAGATAAGCCTTCGCTAAACCGAAATGCATTAGTAATTGCTGCGGCTCGAATAATGTAAGCTGGTGTTTCTAACTGACCACCAGATCCCGTGCCATATTCAGACAAGGCAATTGCTGGTTTTCCTTCGACTTCTTTGTAGATTTCATACTTATGATAGTTACGATAATCTGCGATACGTTCAAGCTCTCTTAACGCTTTGGACTCATCTTCTTCTAGTAACATCGCAAGGAGTCGATCGCGCACTTTTTCTGACGATTTAGATAACTCCATAGTAAACAGGGTTTGCCCATCACCCAACTCGGGATTACGAATAATTTCAGCGAAGAACTTGGCGTACTCCTTGTACTCTGGCAACCAATCGTAATCAAATCGAAAAGTTTCTCGATCATCACCAAATCGATGATATTGCAGCTCTTGATTGAGTTGCTCAATTTGTCTTTGACCATCATTAATAGCTTGATGGATCGAGTGACACAAATTACTGACAAACGCATTATTAAAACTTTCTTTCAGTTGCGATAGCTGCCCATGTTTTTCTACCAATATATTGTTTTTAAGTCGGTTATAAATAGAGTCCATTTGTTTTATCAGCAAACAGATAGATTTAAATAACTTTTGATCATAATCTCCTGTAAAAGCGTCGTATAAAATACCATCTCCCGGTAAGGCTATTTGATTGTGCGACCG